>JAWSUX010000210.1:0-41506 GCA_033852215.1 Colwellia sp.
TATTCGTTTGGCTATACCAATGCGTTACCCATTGCTCTGAGATAGTACCAACATGCAGCACGGTACTGGGCAGTTCAAATTGTGCTTGTGTTAGCTGCTCTTTAATATTTTGCTTATGGTTATGCTGTATATTGCTAGTTAATGCTTCAACTGTGACTACTTTTTTATTATTTATGTCAGGGTAATGACTAGGTATAAGTAAAGTACTACTAGCCCCTTCAGACGGCATAATACCCGATGGACCTTGCAAGCATTGCACTTCTACTGAGTTGCTGAGTGTTTTCACATCGTTATATTCAAGTAATGAATCGATAGTAATAACAAGTATGGGTCGCTCAAAGGTATCGGTTTCACCGCTTTGCTTAATTAATTGATTAAGCGAAGGCTCAAGTGAGGGGGTATAAGCGTAGTTAAAAACAACTTTATTGCTAAAGTGCGGTAAATAGTCATTTACATAGGTCTGTACATTCTGTTGCCACTCTTCTTTGGCCTTGTCACTGGCTTGAGCTGAGCTGAGCATTGAGGTAACAATGATAAGTTGCTCAATGGTGTTTATTGGCATTGTTGCTGAAAGCTGTTTAAGTTGTTGCTCGGTTTTTTGTAAGCATGAACCTAATAATAGTTGCTTTTTGGTTGCGGTATTTAACGACTCAAGCTCAGGCAGCGGCACGGTAAAGTAAGGTTTTGAAAGGCCTTTATCAACGCGAATTTCTAGTGGAGAAACTTGCCCAAAAAACATGTTAGTCGTTAAGGCACAGCAAAGCGCTCTATAAGAAGTGCCTGAGGCGTTAATGGTACTTAAGCTAAGGGCTTTAAAGGTGTTACTCATGATAACCCTTCTTGTTTTGCTTGCTGTATTTCGTTTAACTGCTGCACAATAATTTGGCTATACGCGCTAATACTGTTTTTGTTACTTTCTTTTTCGTTGTGCGCTTTAACAAGGCTTTTTCGCCACACTAAGTGAAAGGTATTAGCATCCGCGTCTATCACTAAGGTATCGCACGTTAAGTCAATAAACACTTGGTCTTCACCGTTAATTAAAGCGACTTGTGGTGGCACATAGGGTAGCGTTACCTGCGTTATATGTTGGTAATCTTTATTAGGAGACACACCTTTTAATGACAGTGTTAGTCCTTTGGTAAAGCGAAAATCTAATTGTTGGTCTTGTGGTGCGCAGTTAAATACATTGGTCTTAAGTTCACTTTGATACGGGTACTCTCCAGCCATAAGGGCTTCTTGTGCTATTTCAGGTAGTAGCGCTAAACGCGGCTGCCAAAATAAGGGTAATGCACCGTAACTTGCAGGGGGTATTTGCTTTTTATGGTGTTTTAAAAAGTGAGTTGGATATTCAACTTTAGGCAATGGGCTACCCTTGGCTTTTTTAACGCGGAAGCCTTTGCCGGCAACATTTTCTTCAAATATTTTTTCAGCATTTTCTGAATCAATACCGCCGTAAGTATTTTCATAAGTGAGTGGTGTTGGCGCGAGTTGTTTAGGAGCCGATGCTGTTTGCCCTAATAATGAGGCTTGCCATACACGCTCTCCTGTTACTCTGAGCGTTTTGCTAAATACGGAGGTGCTTTCGTGTGTTAACGACACATTCACTTCTATCACTTTAGCTTGTCGGGCTTTAGGTGGATAAGCAGTTAAATTACCATAAAGCTCAAAGCCTTTTTTAAAAGCGACGGCTTCATTAGCGGTTTTTAATGATGAGGTAGTTGGCTCAGCCAACATTTCATCGGCCATCACGATGTCTTCACTTGCTTCCATCGGAAATACATTACCGTTATCGTCATATTCAAACGACTGCTTAATCACTAAAGTTAAGCATTTTTGTTTATCTATCTGCCAGTTTTCAACAAGGGTGGCTTGCCACGGGCTTAAGTTATGCAGCATGTCCAGCCCCTTTTTTGACTTGCTGTGAATTATTACCGGCGTTGGTGTTTAAGTGAACAACATCAATAAATGCTACTGATGATAGTTGCTGACAATACAACAACATGCCATTGTCAGTTGAATGCGACAGTAATAACGCACGCTGTACAGCTTGGCCTTGCAACCCAGTTAACTTGGTTAGCGCATCGTTATCATCAAACGATATACCTGCTAGCACTTTCCCCCCCGGTTGTTGCATTAAGGCTTGTCGGCTCAGCTCAGCTTGGTCGCTATTGGGTATATTAATCGCGCCTGCTTGGTTATGTTTATTGTTACTGTCTTGTATTTGTGGTTTTTTAAGTAACTTACTATCGGTTAATAATAACCAAGCCTGATAGGCCTTGTCGGTGGTTTGTGCTACCGCCATTAATTCAATAATTAGTTTTAAACAAGTTTTGTGCTGAAAATGACTGAGTACCGTAAAGGTATACTCTGGATATTCTTTACAAAAAATGATGCAGGGTTCAATCCATCGAGCGTCACCTGACAAACCTGCTATTTCCAGTAACTCTGCCTTTTCTGCTACGTCGGTGGTTTTAGCAAATCGATTAAATAAATTGAGTATTGCATTGGTTTTATCAACGGTAAGCCCCTTAACAAAACTGGCTTTGGCAATAGGGAATTGAGCGTGTTTATAGCCTTGTGCAAGCTCTTGTGCCGTTACGTTTTTTTGACCAAAAAGCAAACATGCGACAGTAAACGATGGAGAAAATTGCGCCGCTAAAGCCGATTGTCGTATCACTTGCAATAGCTCAATTGGCCAAGCAATAGTAAAGTGTATTAATAGTTCGAATAATGGGTTATTTCGATAAAGTATTTTTTCTAGATAGGTATTTTCAAAGGCTATGTTTAGTTTTTTCTCAAAATAGGATTTGGGTAAGAAACTACAAAGTAATGTTATTGCCTCTGCTAAAGAATTTTGTTGTTCGGTGTTATTACCTTGCTCGCTGTTATTGTCTTGTTCGGTGCTACTGCCTTGCTCATAACAGGCAATTAATTTTTCACACGAGAGCTGCTCATCGGTAATAATATTTAAGGCTAAAACAAGCGCTTCAACTTCTGGTTTGACTAATGCAGCTGCTTCGGCGTCTTGCAATGCATAGAGATGAGCAAATAAATTTTGCTCAAGCGTGGTGATACGTCCCTGTTTAAAAAGTAAAGTGGCATGTACTTTATTACGCTGTTTTAGCAGTTTTACAACTTGCTGATGGTGGATGTTAGCTCGTGCGACAACTTCAAACATTTAATGGTTCATATCGTTAGGTATACTTTGTAAGTATGGGGTTAATACAAAACGGTTTGCACGTGGTGTAAAATTATCGGTAAATTACATCACGGTTACGTCAATTAATTAAGTCGTATTGGCCAGCCTGCAATAGAAAAGTCTCGCTCACTGTTTGCGCTAAGCTCAGTGGCGTCTAACACTATTCTGCCATCGTCATGCACTTCAATAGTGCCTTTATTGGTTGATAAGGTGACACTTTTTTCCCCTTTCACATTAACATGGCCATTAGTATCGGTGATATGTGCTGACGGGCTATCCGTTGGGCTAGCAAGTTGTGCAATAACAATCAAACCTTGCGCTGTATTTTGTACTAACACTGAGTCGTTAATAACGGCGCGACTAATGTGCTTTGCTTGGCTAGTAACTACTTGGCTAGTAACAGTTTGATTAACAAAATCGTTACCCTTAGCCTCGGTAATTAAGTTAACTTGAATAATTCTGCCCTGCTCGTCAATCGAGCTAACCGTCGCGACTTCAGGTTGAGAATTAAATGGCCTTTTTTTAGGGTCTATTGAGGTAACCGTAGCTGACATTTTATGTCCTTACAATCGTTTAAGTTTGATCAAATTAGTGTTAATGCTAGTGCTAGTGCTGCACGTTATTTAATTATTCGTAACAGCATTGCCTTTAATAACAATGTTACTCGCACTTAAGGTAATCATATTGGCATCAATATTTAAATTTCCGCCGGCATCAATTTCTATAGAGCCATTGCCTTGCGATAGGCTAATACTGCCATTATTGGTACTTTTTATAACAATATTAGCGCCCGACTCAACGCTAAGATCTCCCGCCGCTGCTTTGACTTCTATATTGCCTTCTTCTGCATATAATGAGGTGTCTTGCTTCGCTTGCATATTTATACTACTTTGCGAGATGATATCGACATTGTTTTCGGTCGCTTGAAACTTAAGACCTGTACCTGCTTTTATACTAATTTCTTTGCCTGCGGTAAGCGATATATCATTATTTTTAGCTTCAATTTTTATATAGTCACGGGCGAATGCCCGCATAATGTTATTCGTTGTCACGATATGATTACCGCCACTGGTAAACAGTAAATCTTTTTGAGCTTGAACTTCAACGTTACCTTCTGTTGACCTTAACTCGATCCCTTGGGCTCCAGTCCGTACCTCACCGTTTCCTTCTGTTTTTTGTGCTTCTTGCCCAGAGAGATATGCTCCCATAGTGAGGGTGTTTACTTTGTCTGGGTTACTTAACTCTATTTTTGCCGCGTTTATGTTATCGTCCATCAATAGTTGATGACCTACTCGCGTAACAATTAAATTATCGGTAAGGTTTGTTGAGGTAACAGGACTCGGCGCTTCGTTATTGTACATTGCCCCTAATATTATAGGCCGGTCTAGATCGCCATTTTCACCACAAACAACAACCTCAGTTCCTTCAGTTAATGGAAAGTTCATGCCGTGACCGCTGCCACCATAAGGTTGCACCATGCGTGTTGGTTTGCTTTCTTCCCCTTCACCGTCTTGGTTAAAAGGTAACTTAACAATATAACGGCCTTGCTCATCCATACCTTGCTGAATAACTGCGTTAAATGTTGTGAATACTCGGACACTTTCAGGTACTTCAGCTTTAAAAGGCTGGTCAAGTGGGATCAGATAAGCTTGGTTTTTGTAATGTAAACCTTTCACCTTGCTACCATAATTAAGACCGCCTGATTGACTGCCTACATGCGCAACTTTAATAACAAAATAGGCACCGCTATAATCATCATGATCTAAAATATTAACCACACAACCGGGGCGAATTGCACGACAGTCACTATCAATAATAACAATATCTCGTTGGCAATCTAATGATTGCTGCCTAACTTTAGCAAGCTCTGTGCCTTGCCCTACTTCTTTATAGTTTTCACCATAAACACTCGAACGTCCAAAACCTGCTATTTCACCTTTGCCTGACTCTTCAACATTTAAATTACTTGGCGCTTCGTAATTATAATCGTTTAAATGCACATGTTGCGTTAACAAGGTTGATTTTCGACTGACGGCAAAAATGCTTTCACTCGCCCTTACTACACCTGAAGGTGCTTGATATACAATATCAACTGATGTGGTGTTTTTGGCAAAATCAGCACTTGAATTACAAATAATAATTTTAACTGTGCCATTTTCTTCAATAGCACCATAGACAAAACCATACTTACGCATAATACGATCAACAAACTGATAATCTGTTTCGTTATACTGCACCAACATATCAAGGGTTGGCCCACTCGCGGTCATATCAAGTTTGTCCATTGGAAAACCTGATTTTTCAAAAACACTGCTAATGATGCTGTCAACTGACATAGCCGTGAACACACGATTTGAACGTTTATGTTTTAAGAGCGATAAATGAGAATTGAGTGTTAAGCTATAATGGTAACCTTGATGGCTTTGTCCGCGTGCAACAAAGTGACTAACAATACCACTAATAGTACGATCAGCCATTGCCCACAAAATAGAAAGGCAGGTATCTTTGCCAATAACGGTTGCCGCTGAAATCAAATCATCGCTAAGCAATTCTACTTGAAAACAGTAATCACTACAGAGCTCATCAGCAACGGAAGCAATATCCATTACTGACACTAATCCCTCAGGAACACCGGTAATATTAAGTTGATATTGGCTTTCATTACTTTTAACTTTTTCTAAAAAATCAAACGCACTCATTTAACTCTCTCCGTTTGGCTAAGCCGCTACCGTTTCTGAGGCATTATCAGCAAATATTGCTTCTATTTTTCCATTATCATCAAGTGTTAATGTTAAAATATCAGGCATATCATCCTCTGCCATAAACTCTAATACAGAGCGAGCAATGCCAGGTAAAATTTGTTGCTCGATCATGGCGTTAACCATACGCGCACCCGAGTCTGACATTTGACACTGCGACGTAATATAATTGACTACATCACCATCAACACGTAATTCCATTTGATGATTTGTCATTAAACGTTTGGCTACCGATTCTAATTTTAAGGTAACGATTGCGCCTAAAGCATTATTGTCTAATGGCAAAAATGGGATCACTTGCATACGCGCCAATAATGCTGGTGCAAAAAAGTTCAGTAGTTCAGGTTTGATTTCTTCAATGAGTGCGCCAAGTGTAGGACGCTGCCAAGTAGTGTCTTCTTGCGGTGACAACTCAGTTACGATGTCACTTTCAGCTTTAGTATCAGTGTCATTAGTTACATCTTGTGCAACTTCTTTTTCAACGAGAGGCGGCTCACATTGATCAATAAGTGTTTGCGATCCTAAGTTTGATGTCATCAGTATGATGGTATTTCTAAAGTCAATTTCTCGACCTTCACCATCTCGCATAAAACCACGTTCAAATACTTGATAAAACAAGTTCATTACATCAGGGTGAGATTTTTCTACTTCATCTAACAGTATAACTGAGTATGGTCTTTTCCTAACAGCTTCGGTTAGTACGCCACCCTCACCGTAACCCACATAACCAGGAGGTGAGCCTTTAAGTTGCGAAACAGTATGTGACTCTTGATACTCGCTCATATTAATAGTCGTTAGAAATTTTTCGCCGCCAAACATTTCGTTAGCAAGACTACGTGCCGTTTCTGTTTTACCAATTCCAGAAGGACCTACTAATAAAAACACGCCTAAAGGCCCTTCACTGGCACTCACGCCAGACTTACTCACACGTAAAGACTGGGCAAGTTTAGCTAAACCACCCGATTGTCCAATTACAACGTTACTGAGTGAGTCTTCTAATGATATTAAGGTATTAATCTCATCTTTTACCATTGAGCCAGCTGGGATACCTGTCCATTCAGAAATTATTTCGGCAACTGCATCAGCATCAACTTCAGAAAACAAACCATTACCTTCGGCATTTTGCTGCTTCAGCTGCTCTCGCATTGCCAATAGTTGTTCATGAATATCTTCGCCATTCGCTTGCGCTGCTTTCAACTCATTAATAATATTAAGCGTGGCTTTTTGGTTATCTCTATCTCCTAGCATTTGGGCAAGCGTCTCCGTGGATGTTGCCTTTTCAATACTAAGCTGCTCAATAAGCCCCGATTTTACGCTAATGCCTTGGGATGTTTCTGTTTGTAGGTTTTCAATTCTTCGCTCTAAATAAGCTAAATGCTCAATTTCTGATTCAATAGCAGCAGGCTCTGTTGCGCTAGACATGCGAACACGCGCAGCGGCAGTATCAAGCACGTCAATGGCTTTATCAGGCAAATAACGCCCGGTGATGTAACGTGCCGATAAGGTAACGGCTGCTTCAATGGCATCATCGGTAATTTGAATATTATGATGGGCTTGATAGCTTGCTTTTAAACCAGACAACATTAGTTTTGCCGCTTGCTCTGACGGCTCTTCAACCTTAATTAATTGAAAACGACGCTCTAGTGCTGCATCACGTTCAAAGTATTTTTTATACTCTGACCACGTTGTCGCGGCAACAGTACGTAACTCTCCGCGCGCTAATGCGGGTTTAAGTAAATTAGCGGCATCACTCATACCCGCATCACCACCCGCACCAATTAAGGTATGTGCTTCATCAATGAACATGATAATTGGAATGTCTGATTGTTTTACTTCATCTATAACTTGTTTTAGTCGTCGTTCAAATTCACCTTTAACACCAGCACCTGCCTGTAACAACCCCATATCAAGGGTAAGTAAGCGAACATTTTTCAGTTCTTCTGGTACTTGCCCGTCAACGATACGTTGTGCCATACCCTCTACCACAGCAGTTTTACCTACGCCCGGCTCACCAACCATGATTGGATTATTTTTACGACGACGGCATAAAACATCGACCATCATACGTATTTCATCATTTCTTCCTAATACAGGGTCTATTTCGCCACGCTCAGCTTTACCAGTAAGATCATCACAAAAGTCTTGTAATGCTTGTCCCGTTTGTTGCGTGTTTGCTACTGGAGAGTTCGTTTTACTCGATTCAGACGGCTTAGTTGTTAAACGTTCACACGAGCCTTCACAAATTTTTTGATGGTTTTCTCTTAAAAAATGCGTATCAATTTTCGCAATTAACTCTGGTAGCGCTAGAACAGGGCTTAACGGTGCCATATCAACTAAAGCATCAACAAGTGAGACACCTGAGATCCAATCACCACCGTAATTCATATTACTACTTAACCATGACTTTTCTAGCCATTCGTATAAACGCCTTGAAAAAACGGGTTTACTTTTACTGCCCGCTGGCTGAGTGGTTAAATGTGCTAATAGCGCATGCCAAATTTCATCTTGGTCAATACCAAAAAAGTGAAAAACTCGCTCTAAATCACCATTTGCACCTTCCTCCATCAACTTGATCAAAAAATGCTCAGGTACTACTTCAAAATGAGTTCTGCTACTTGAAAACCCTGCTGCACTCTCTAATGCCGCAGCGGTATGCCCATTTAACTTATCAATAAGTTGTTTAATGCCTTTTACATCCATTGTTATATCCTATTTGTCGACTTAACGGGTCTGAGCCATTCGTTGTTTATATTGGCTGTCTTTAAATTGTTGAAATTCAACTAGCTGCGATACTTCACCTACTTGGCTATTTACACCAAGAATTAATGACTCATCACCTAATTTCTGACAAGACTTATAGTTATGATGAACATACATAGTACATTCCCACGGTAAATCTGTCGGCAGTTGTGATTCGATTAAACGCTGTAATTTATGTCCTTTAGTTCGTCCTGGAAAAAAGCTTTTTGCGATGTCCTCTGGCAGTTGCCCAAGTTCAATAACGACCTTTCCACCCGATACTAAAACATTGTCTCCCAGCATGACCGACTCACCCAATATGGATGTGCCTTCATCGCCAAGGCTCGATGTTGTGCCAATTGGCTGCCAGTGAGGGCTAGAGTCATCTACTCGAATTTGATCACTATTAAATTCATCATTAAGAAGTTTTGCCATACCACATGCGCTTGAAGTTTTAAGTACCGCTACCCCTGCTCTAGCATTGGTATTTTGACGGCCTGACAAAATAGCATTCAGTACTTGTTCAAATTGCTCTGAGCCTATGCCGTTAATATTTAACTGTGATTTTTTCCATGATTGATAAAGCAAGCAATAATAAAGATGATTAAACATGTCTAAAAAAGCTCTTGTTCTTGCGCCTGCTTCGTCATCACTTGCCGCCCGCTCTAACACATAATGTGGCATAGCGGCATCAGCACCATATAACCCTGAATAATTAGACTCAACATGAAAGACGCCTCGTCCATGTTTTAGTAATGTGCCTTTTTTGATATCTGAAACAGGAAACCCTAATTCTTTATTAGGCGTTACAAAGACGCGACTACTCAGCCCAACTTGCATTTCATCGTGTTCAGCCCATTCAGTTTCTAATATATTCAGCGCTTTAAACAAACCGAATTTCCACGGCTCATCTTGTAACTTTTGTAAGTTAGCAGAGAGTTTGCTCCAATTGGGTTGCTGAGTTTTCATCACTATATATGCGCACTTTGCCCAGGCTCTATAGCCCAAACAAATTCCTTATAGCTAGGTACACATTCAATACGTGTTTGCATACTTTGATTGATAGGCGCATACATAACAAAAAATTGATGCAATACCGAGGCAAAATGATAAACGTCAGACTGACAAACAAATTTACTTTCATCGAGTGTGATATGAAGCTCTGCACCTTGAATAAATACGCCACGTTTTATCTGGTTTACTTTATTACTTTTGACTTCAATGATTGACTCAATTCTTCTTCTGTTTTCAGAGCGGCTCGACCAATCAAATAAAGCAAGTAAACGTTTAAGTTCATTGGCATTTGCTAATGAAGAAAACTTTAAATTTAATAAACTAATAAGCTGCCAGTGCTTGGAGTTGTCTTGGCATTCGCTGTAATTAGAAGGACGGGCAATATTACGCACTTTTAATAGCGAGGGCATGCTTTTACCGCCCTGATTAAGCTGACCTTCTCTTATCGTTTGCTTTGGCCAACGACCATTATAGGCGGTAAGCTCAAGAGAAACTGTTTCGTCAATACCATTTTGATCTATAGGTAAAGCGATATAATGGATAGGCACTGCATCGCCGATATCTTTTAATGTTAACGTATATAAACGACTTTCATCGCCAAATATACTTTGATAACGCGGAGTATATTCGTATGCTTGTGACGTTAACTTCTCACGTCCTTTTACGTTATCAACAGAATAAGTAAATACGCTATTGCGCTTATTTCTGTCAGGTACAACAATATATTCAGTTTGATTTAATTCTAATCTCGTTGGCTCAGCATCTTGTGCAAAAAGGTTAATACCGACCACGCAATTTAGCTTCATATTCGCTGCGCTAAGTTTATGCCCTGGAGGCAATTTAATTGCAGACTTAATTACCACTTCAAAGGCATCAAAACGCTCAGGTAATTCAAACTCATCATTGAAGTTAATATCAATAAAGTTAAATCGCTCTTTGCCATTAAAGTAATCATGTAGCAATGCATAACCGGGATGACTGGTGGATGCATTTGGCAATAATGTACTGCGTTGATTCAAATTGGCAGGAGTAACAGTTGCCTTACTTAATGTTCGATTATATTGTTGATTAGCAACACCAAAATCTAAAGAAATTGGCTCACTTGCACTCATTAATAAATGATACAAACCACTTACTAGTGGGGTATCTCCATCTAAATAAAGGCGCAGTTGCGTTAAATCGTAATTTTCTTTCTCGCCCTGACAAATCCACTTTACTTTAAAACGTAACTCTGAACCTGAGAATGTATCATTACTTTCTACGCCAATAATTTCTAACGGCGTAACATTTACGTCGTGGCAAGTTGTAAACTTACACTTTATTTGTTCGACCGCATATTCAGTGGTAACTTCTAAACCTTTTTTCACTAATAAGGATTCTTGCATAGAATACTTAGGATGAAATTGAAATACCGTTGTTGAGGGATAAAAGTTTAATAAAGCAGGACACAATTGCCGAAGCACTTGCTCTGAAACTTCAGGTAATGATTCATCTAAGCGTTTTTGAATATTTGCATTAAGGTAAGCGACACCTTCAAGTAAACGCTCAACATGCGGATCTCGCTCTTTAATCGAGTCAATATTTAACTGCCCTGCATGTTCAGGGTAAGACTCAGCAAACTGTTTCCCTGCTTGGGTCAATAGTCGCATTTGAGCATCAAAATACTGCTGCACACGCGCTCCTTATAATGTTTATTACTGTTTCACTCAATAAATTTTTAGTCAATTGTTTAGTTTTCATAGGAAGTAACCTTACGATTCACGTCTGCTTTTCCACCCGACGCAAATTTGGTACTAAATTGAAGCGATAAACCGCTCACTAAAAATGCCTGAATATCTAAATTAATAATACAATCGCTTTGATTAATGTCACGCGCTAATACATTAACGCTTCGAACTCTTGGTTCGTATTTTTCAATTAATTTTTTCACTTCAAACGCTAACGTTTGTTGTGAATAAGGAAGCCCCTCATAAATGTCTTCTACATCGGGCAAACCATAGTCACTCATATGCGCAAGCACACCTCGGCGAGAATTCAATAATGAGTTTAAATGCAAGCACACGCTGTCAAGTTCATCTTGTTGTTCTGCTTCTACAGACTTATAACGAACAGGGTTTGCTAATTTATCAAATAAAGCCATAAGTATTATTTCGTCAATAATGTATCAAAAGCACAATAAAAAAGTGCCACTTGAAACTCAAGTGGCACTACGTTAATAAATATTAACGACCTTCAGTCCATGAATCAGTGAACTCGATGTTGCCATCAATATATGTCCACGTGATTTTTTTGTAACGTAAAGAAACTGTTTCTAGATGCGGGTAACGCTCTTTATCTAAGTCTTTAACGTTATGCATTGTTGGTGCGATTGATGTAATTTTCACATCTTCCAACTTTTGACAGAAGTACTCTTTTTCAGCACCTGTGTCATCAATGCGGTACCACTTAAGCTCTAATTGCTTTAGTGTTTGACCATTAGCACATGCTTTGTATAAGTACGGTGTAGAAGAATCAACCGCTTTTGTAATAACAAACGGTTCATGTTTACGCGTACCGGTAAGCTCCCCTGTGTCATTATCAATTGGTATACGTAACTCATGATCAAAATGTAATATTTCGATTGAACCTTCACGTTCTGCAACGGTTACTGAACCCTTGATATCGTTCCCTTGGTCATCTTTTAACCATAAATATGCTGGAATTGCCATTTTTCATATACTCCTTAAATTAAAATTTTTTCCTATGAATGGCATGCACCTCTATACAATAAAATGTTAAAGTATAGAGGTGCCCCAAAAAGCCGACTGCTTTATGCCTAGGGGAACATGTCCTGAGCTGGCGGTAACCAGCTCGGGGCAATCTTTTTTCTTACTTAGTACTTTTCAAATACGTTTTACTTAAATTTTCAAACGAATCCATTGCATTAAATAATGTTTGTAATTCTGGTACTTGTTCAACTTTATCTTTTACACTCTGGCTAAGTTTTTCATATTTCAACTCATTTTCTAAATACAATAGATAAGAGTGTGTAATTAATTCATCACTCGCTGCAACCATCTGGGTAGCATGCTCAGTTTGTGTTTTCACTTTTAGCATAGTTGCATGAAGGGTATAGTTATTAAGCCCTTCTGTAGTGCATTTAACAAAGGTCTTACTGCGATAAAAATTAAATACTGTCTGCATTTCTAGTTCAGTAAGATTAAAATGCTCAAATAAATTTTCAGGTAAAACAGGAGCTTTCTTTTCATCACACAGCTTAACGAACTCTGCATACGTATCAATAGCGCCATAATATGAGGTTAATATTTTTTGATTTAATCCATCGTTTTCAACATTTGCATAAACCTGTGAAGCCACTAATAAACTAAGAAGTAAAAATGTTTTTTTCATATTAATTTCCTTTACAACCAAGATATATAGCTTTCCAAAAGACCTTTTCTTTATAATTAGTCACCTTCATTTGAGTTGAAAATGCAATATCTTCAATGACCTTTCTCTTAATAGCGGGCACTGAAGCTAAAGCTCTGCTCATCGTAGAAAAATCTGCTGAATAAACAGAATATGTAGAGGCTAATGCGCTACTTCCTAAAAAAATAGTCATCAACGTTCCTCCACCTGTTAATGTAATTAATAACTTAGACAGGTCATTTTTATTTTTTATCTGCGCCAACCCTGCGAGACTAGCAGATGAAAACTGTAATTCTTCTATATTTGGACATTTAATAAAAAACCTTTCCATTTGTATTCGCCCTCCTGAATCAAATCAGCTCGGAGCAAACTTCTTTCTTACTTAGTACTTTTCAAATACGTTTCACTTAAATTTTCAAACGAATCAATTACATTAAATAATGCTTGTAATTCTGGCGCTTGCCTTAATAAACTTCGAAATCATTCACTCTGCAGACCTGATTCTCGTCGTTTTATATCTTGGCAATATTTACATGGTGCAATTAAATAAATACACATAACTGCAACACTTAACAAAGCGGTTATCACCATTTCATGTGGCTGGTAACCTCCAGCAGTAAAGTCATAATAACTTGCAAACACCGAAGCGATTATTTCAACCAATACTACCGAACACCAAAATTTATAATTAAGATATATGTAATATTTAAATGCTGCGCCAAATGCAGCGACCAATAACAACACGCTTGTTGTAAATAGAATGAGTGATAACCATACAGGGTTAGCTGGCTCATATACTGTCACAAAACTCATTCTATAAGCTGTGTAATAGCTATAAACTGTTAGTGTTAATGAAAACAAAAAAAGTAGCTTATATTCAATTCTATTTAACATAATATTCATATCCATCCATGCTATTTCTATTTGTCCGTTTTAACTCATCGATATATCTGAATGCCTAAAACAAATGAAATAGGGACGAAAATTTACCAATATGTTACTTACGTACTTTTGCTTGAATTGCAGAGATATCATTAATTTTCACAACTGCGTCATAAAAACTTTTATTCCCTAACATTTCAATGTGCACAATACCTTTACTTAAGCTTTTTACTTTTCCTTTAACTTTAGCGCCATTATTTAGCACTAAAACTACGCTTTTACCTGTAAAGGTTTTTAAGTTGTTATGGAATGAACTATGGCTACTTAGAGATACAGGCTCTACCGTTTTACTTTCCGCAGCTAAAGTTAGCTGACTAGCCGATAATGCCAAAACCACACAGGCTAATTTTACTGTTATATTTTTCATCCTAACTCCCTTTATTTATCTGCATTTATTTATCTACATTTATTTTATAAGCAATGAAGTTTCAACATTAAACGGATTGTAACTTCATTGTTTTTTATTGCTTACTTCTCGCCCGGCATTTGTCCTACCAAGGCTAAACGTACATCAACGCCTTCCACTTGGAAATGAGGAACAATGAAGGTATTCACACGGTAGTAACCTGGATTACCTGGTATTTCAGACACCTCAACGCTAGCATCTTTAAGTGGATGCGTTGCAATAAGGTCTTCATCTGGGTTATTCATTTTTGTAACCAAGGTGCCCAACCAATCATTAAGCTGCTGCTCAAGTTCATGACGTGGTTTACTTGAACCAATATTTTCACGTTGTAGTACTTTCATGTAGTGTGCGATACGCGATACTAAGAAAATATAAGGCAAACGTGAGTTAATACGCGCATTCGATGTTGCTTCTGGCGTATCATATTCAGTAGGTTTTTGCGTGCTGTTTGCAGAGAAGAAACAGGCAAAATCAGAATTTTGATAATAACTTAAAGGAATAAACCCTTGGTCTGCAAATTCTAACTCTTTTGTTTCAGATATCAGTACTTCTGTTGGGATCTTAGTCTCCAAGCCTTTACCCGCTTCAAAGGAGTGCATCGGTAAATTTTCAACCTTACCACCCGATTGAGGTCCACGAATGTTAACGGCCCAACCATTTTTATGGAAACTTTGAATAATATTTGCAGCAAAAGTGAATGAAGCATTACCCCATAAATATTTATCATGGTTGTCACCGGTAACATCTTCTGCGTAATTAAAGTTACGCACAGGATTTGCTTCACCGTAAGGTAGTCGCTGTAAATAACGCGGAAATGATAAACCGATATAACGTGAGTCTTCTGTTTTTCTAAAGTTTTTCCAACGTAAAAATTCTGCTCGGTCCATGTATGAACCCAAGTCTTGAATTTTGGCTACATCTTCTAATGAATCTTTTAAGAAAAACTTAGCGCCAATTGTTCCTAAAAAAGGACAGTGAGCAGCAGAAGATACACGAGAAATCTCTTGTAATAAGCTAACATCAGCAGCACTACAATCGAATTCAAAGTTAGAAACTATATTAGAGTATGGTTCACCACCTGGCGTGTCATATTCTGCCGTGTATACGTGTTTGTAAAGTGCTGATTGTGTTGTATCTGGCGCTTCTTCAAAGTCGTCACGTAATGTTTCTTTATCTACATCAAGCAACTCAATTTTGATATTTGAATTATTTGGCGTACGACTAACAATATATTTTAGCGATCGCCATGCCGATTCAATTTGTTGAAACTCGCTATTATGTAAAATTTCATCTAATTGCTCTGAAATGACGCTATCTATTTTGGCAACATAATTATCAAGTAAACTTTTGTCGATACGGGTAACATTCGTATTACCTGCCATATCTAAAAATACGCTTAATGCTGCCGTTAATCGTTCATCTGCTTTTGTTTCGGCTAAGTTATTAGCATCACGAAATGACTCTATAGAGACTTTACTTTCAACTGGCGCAATAGAAACCAAGTCACAAAGGTTTTCATAAGTACTCTTCGCAACGGTTTCTTCAACTGTTGCCGCTACATTTAATTGTTCTTGCATTGACATAACTTATTCCTCTACTCTGCCGTTTTTGGTTCTAATAATGGTGCTATGTCTTCAAGTCTTGCTTTTAATTCATCAAGTTCAGGCTTATTTTGCAATACACGTTCCAGCTCTTTACGAAGTGATGAATTATCAAGTAAGTTTGATTTCAAATCTTTCAATAGGTTACGCATCGCAATCATTTTATTTAATTCTGGAATTTGCGCTGCTACTTGCTCCGGTTCAAAAGATTTGAATGAATCAAAGGTTAAATCAATACCGATAGCACCATCACCAGTAATCTTGTTATCAACAAGAAACTTGGCTCGTGGTGCTGTGTTTTTTAGCACTTGATCTAAGTTATTTTTGTTAATTGACACGCGCTCACGTTCAGCTAAATCTTCTTGATTTTTCCCATTTGAGTAGTCACCTACCACGAGCATTTTTAATGGTAATTCTTTGCTATTTGAAGCACCGTTTGTTTCAAGCTCTAAAGCAATATTTACGCGAGCTCTCGGAATTTCTTTTTGAAATGTATCAGACATCGTATTTCCTTTATTATTTCAATGTATCCAACGCGCAAATAGCGCGAACTATCAATTAACCTAGAAGCACTAACGCACTCTAAGCACTAAGTTAAATCCAACCCAAAGCTATTTCAGGTTGAGTTAAAATCATCTTTTGTTTTAACACATGGCTTTGTTCTGCCAATTTTTCATTGCCATTTGCAGCTAATGTGTCAAAACATAACACAGCATTTCGCCATACTTGCATACAAAATTTCGGTTGCCACTGCCCTAACTGATGTTTATCAATAGTGTCTACAAGCTCAGTTAACATAGGGGCAGCAAAATCATATCGTTCAGCTAACAAGCACATTTTTGCTTTAATAAGCAGCACAGTAGATCGCTCATATGCATTATTTGTCACTAAAGCGCTCACAATCGCTAAAGCTTTTTCTAATTTACCTTGTTCTACTTGCTCTTTGGCTAATGTTTCAGCCTGCTCAAACGTTTCATCACTGGCGCTAGCAGCCGTACTCGGTTGAGTAAATTGCGCGGCAATATCAGCAATAACATCCTTTGTTTTCGCATTACATAACGCACTACCGTCATCGTAAGTTAGTTGGCTCAGTTGAGGAAAAGAAGACGTTAGCTGATATAGTCCAAATTCAAGCTGATTTGCTACAACAACATTTCCTAAGCCCTTTAATGCGCTTAACTGCATTGCTTGAAGATCTAAATTAAAATGCATCGCTCCTTCCATGAATAACGCCTCTCCTAACATGAAAGCATTCAAATATTCACCACCGGATAGCGCGTTTAAAATAGGAGTAAACGCCGTATTTCTCGGTGCGGGTATACGTGTTTTCCCTTGTTCATTCGGCGGTATTTTTACACCCGACCAACGAGCGGCTCTTGATAAGGAGACTAAGCGAGCTAAATTTTGTTTTTCTTTATCAAATGCTAATAACTTACGTAACATTTCAGAAAACTGCCCATCTGAATCAATCGTTTGTGATGCCAAATCGGGTGTTATAAGTGTCGAGCTTTGCTCGTTACCTTTTACGCTTTCACTTACTTTATTTGCTTCACTGACTTTAGTTTCATTTGTTGCAATTAATTTATCAGCCTCTACATTGACTTTATTAACGACAACTTCTGGTACCTTTACTGGGTACTTCTTGCTTAGTTTTTCAACCCACTGCGTAAGCTCTGATAACGGCCCTGCATCTTCATCAATATGCTCTACTGTTTGACTCGCATAAAGAGCCAATTGTGCTTGCAGCTCAACAATGCTTTCGGGATCAAAATGCCCTTGTTGCTCTGCTAATGCGACAATACGGCGTTGCTGACTTAATAACCAAGTATGAACAGCTTTACGTGCTTTATCTTTTACGGGATGAACCTCTGACAAAAACAACGCGACAAAACGATTAAATAACGTTAATCCGTTGGCTAGCCCTTCAACGCCATATTCATTTGCCGCGGCAACCAACACATAACATGCTATGCGTAAATCTTTAGTTTTCTCAGTCGTCAGTTGAGTCCCTATAATAAATATTTGTTTACAATCAAGTTCATTCATCCCAGAAAAACTAGACTTTAAATACTTAAAATCTTCTTCATACTTTAAATCTTCACCACACGTTATTTCACTGAGGGGGGAAGAAAGGTGCTCTAACCAAGTAAGCCAATTGTCGTGTGTATAATGCTCCATCATAATACTACTTGTTACACCAACGGCGTAACGCATCATGCATACTCACGTTATCCATTTTTGCTAATGACAATGCTGACTCTGATAAAGGCTCTGTTGCTTTTAGCGCATTAAATTCAATAGTCGAATTATGTATCGGTACTTCTGACCAAATACTATCAAAATAAGATGGCGGCATTGGTGTGGTAAAAAGGGTTAAACTTGCTGCGCTTTCGCTAGAGCCTATTTGATAAAACAACCAAGGTCGCCAATTATGTTCCGCCACAACCATGGTGACTAAATGTAACCAAAAAGCAGCAATAATTTCACAACCTTCACCTAACGCAGGCATAGGAAAGCGTAAACCTTGTTGACTACGTAAACAGCCTCTATTCGCGATCGACTTTAATATCACTGCTGACTCTTGAATAAGTATTGCACGTGCTTCTATGTTGGTTATACCTACCGCTGACCATAAAGTTTCCATCGGTACATGGCGGAATTTATCTACTAACTGGTTAAGGTTAGCTGGCTGTTTTAATGCATGAGCAATGTGCTTTAATTTACTAACCTGTTTCTCCATTTCATTGCCAGATGGAGCAGAAAACACCTCAACTACCGTTTTGTTCAAGTACTTTAAATTAATATCTTCATTTAAAAATAGAGCTGTTGGATTCGTGCTATATAACTCTTGGCCTGCATTAACAAAACTAACAAAGGGATAATGGCGACCGCTGCTATCGACACTGGGAGTAATAACCCCCACTAAATTTGCTTCCGTTTCATTACCAGCCATAAAGAATAAATTGGTTAAACCAAATACCGATTCTGCTTTTCTATTTTGCAAAGAATTTCTCGATGCATAAGCAAAGCCTTCTTTTACCCAACGATCTAGTGCAACAGACTCACGTGAATCTACTTGAAATTTAATAAAATCAGGTCTTAATTCCGTTTTACCCAAATAGCCATATTCATTTTTACGTAACACTTCCGGTACTACGGCTTTACTGCGTTTAAATAAACCAAACATCGTCACTTCCTAATGTAGCTTAGCTAGCATTTTTGAACGTTTCTGTGGTGAAACAAAAAGCGTTTGCGGTAAATTAAACGAGGTCATCGTACTTTTACTAAAGATGCCATTACTACGTCCTGATTTAAGCATAAACTTAGCTGTCACCTCTGTTTTAGCCTTTTTATTTTGTGCTTCAAACGACCAAACTACAGCATATTCAGTACCTTTAATCCATTTAATCTTCCCTTCGTTAAGCACCCTTAATAATGCCCAAGGGCCCGTTTTATTAATACCCACTTTATTGCCTTCTCTATCAACTGCATAAACACGAGCAACTTCAGTAGTGCCCTTTCCTGGCCAGCTAAACTTGCGCCATTCTTCCGGTTCATTTCTATAACGGTAGGCTTGTTCACTAAAACCTAAATACGTTTCACGTACACCACGTTGTGGCACAGGTAATACTTGAAATTGAAATTTCGATGTTTCACTGTCTCTAGAAAATAATGAACGAGTGACTCTGTTGGCTTTGTATATACCCACTAAAAATGCGTCACTGAAACCTATGCCCATATTATTCCAAGTGCGCTCTTCCCATTTACCTTTACGTTTTTTCAAAAAAGGCTCTAAGTGATCATCAACAAATTGCCACAACATGCCTGAACGTCTATTCAACAACTCAGATACGTCAGCAACCGCAGCATCAGGTCCTTTTAAGTAAAATGGGAACTTTCCTTTAAGACCTTCCTCATATAGTGAAAAGACCTGCTCTTGCCATTCTTCATCTAACTGACGACGTGAAACGGTAGCAATTGCATTAAAAGTTGAACGCAGTGGACTTTTAAATAGCGCCTCTAAAGATTCTTTAACAATAGGGTCTAACGCCCTTAATTGGCTTTCAACAATAATCCAAGAACTTTGTAAACCACTATCCGAGTCTTCTCCGTTAAGCAGTTTTTGCGCAAAGCCCATCGCTTTAGCGTCAGACTCATTACTACTCATCAATGCTCTTACGTCACTGTGTACTGTGCTTAATATACTTATATACTGCTGTAAAAAGTCACTTGCTTGACCTTGTTCCTTGGTATTAGTAAAACGTCTTAAATCTGCTAAACGTCCTTCTAACTCCGGCACTCGTTTTATAATAGCGCTTGAAATATCAACATTACTTTTCTCGGCAAGTAATTTGACATCACTTGATACTGAGTCAACTTGCGGCTCTGGATTATCATTTAAGTTGATGTTTTTATTAATATTAACCATTAACTCTGCAAACGGCCCTTCCATTGAACTTAACGATGCCATTGACACACTCGTATCAGCTAAGCCTTTAAAAGTTCTCACTTTCGTCGATTCAAGTAACGCTAACCAATGTTTTGCATAGTCTTTAAAGTAAAGTGAACGAATCGCTTTTTCTAATACAGTGGCTTTAGCTGTATCAACTAAGCTTTCACCTTGTGCATTCGCCGTTCCCATTACCCAATCACCTGAGCTAACAACCATAACGACACGCTTCATTTCTGCATAAAAATAGTCTTGCCAGCCTTTGCGGGTGTAGGCGTAAGGAATTTGATAATCTCCGATTAACAGCCTTTCATTTTTAGTGTTAAGCATTCTTTTTAGCGTAGTTGCTTTTTTCTTAGCGGCTTTACTGGCAATAATTTGCTGATAAAGAGGCTCTGGCTCTGGCTGAGTATCAAGCTGCAACCTAGCAACATCAACTATGCCATCATCAATTACCCAGTAGGCAATACTGCCTTCGCTTTCAATATCGGTACCAACATTGTCGATATAAGCAGCTAAAATAAGATCCACTTTTTCTGAAAATTCTTGCAGTTCTTCTTGCGCTAGATCTATACCTAAAATAGGCTGCCATTGTTTTTTAAGCTCTGTAATAGCAAACTCTTTATCCATTTTATTAGGCTGTATCGAGAACATAAGTTGCAATTTAAGTAAGCGATAATATTCTTGCCTTAATTCATTTTTGCTATCCATGTCACCAGCATTTTCCCATTTCTCACTCAACGCAAATAACTGCTGATTTACCGAGCGCTGAATGGGTAATGAGATAAGCGACTCCATCTCTTGCAGGGTTATTGCCGTGACGGCATCAAGTGTTTCATCCCCTTCATAAATACCAAAAATAAAGCGCCATGGCAGTTTATCTTCATAATTCAATAACTTTTGTTGATGATCAAAAACATCGATAAAGGCTTGCATACGATCGGCAGGATGCCCTGTCGTAACCGCTAATTCAACTAGGGTTTCAATTTTGTCTTGACCCGAAGAAATCAATATAGCGTTCATTGTGTACGACGTCATCAGTAACGCCACGGTGCCGGCAATACTCGCTAACGTAGCGGAAACAGATAAACCTTTTAACCAACGCTGTATTTTACGCTGTCTACGGTTACCACGTGTTAGGTCTTGTAATTTAAAAACAACATCGTTAAAGAATCGATTAATAAAGTAACTCTTAGTAATTGTTTCTTGGTTTTGCTCAATAGCTACAGAGCAAAACTGCTCTCTTACACCCGACAATATACGTTCTACAGGCGCGCCTTCTTGTGTACCTGAAGTAAAATAGACACCCGCAAACCAAGGCACTTCCTGATAAGGGTTTGCTTTAAAGAGCAAATTAATAAATTCAGTTAATTTAACAGAAGCGGCTTTAAATTGATTTGGAAAGTCAAAAATAAGTGCCTTACGGTGTAAATTTCTTTCACGAGCCATTTTACTTAAACGTTGTTCACAAAGGCGTTCATATAGTGCCTCCATTCTCAATTCAAATAACTCGGCAGGATCTTGACTTTGGTCTTCACTTTCATCAAGTAAATAAGCGCCCCACACTTGCTCTCTTTCTTTTTCAGATAAATCAGCAAAAAAGGGTTCAAATCCGCTAATTAAATCTGATTTAGTAAAAGTAATATGTACCGGAAAAATAACACCTAGCTCATCAATAAGCTCTTGAATACGTTCCCGTACGGCTTTAACATGTTGATGAATACTCTCACTATCGCCCGTTAAAATATCCGCGACACTCATCGCAACAATAACACCATTAACAGGCAACCTTGGACGATGCTTTTTAAGCAAACCTAGGAAAGACAACCATTCTTTATTATCAGACGACTCTGTTGTGTAACGCCCCGCGGTATCAATTAATACCGCTTGGTCAGAGAACCACCAATCACAATTTCGAGTACCACCAAATCCTTGCACATGTAACTCGTTAGAGTTTGCGTAGGGGAAATGTAAACCTGAATTAGCAAACAGCGTACTTTTACCAGTCGCTGATGGACCAATAATCATATACCAAGGCAGTGCATATAAGGCGGCATTACCGCGATATCCGGCACCTAAATGTGAGGTTTTTAATGACTGCAATACTTCCGTCATCTTACCCTGAATTTCATCAATTTCAGCTTGTGAACCCGCATTATGCGTTGCAAGTTCAGCAACTAGTTTATCCCCTGAGCGCTTTGTCCAAAGCCAGCGAACAATAAGATAAACAACAAAAGCAGTAAACACGGCTACCATTGCTATTATTTTTTTATCTGGGGTATCCAAGCCAACTAAATGCCCAGCAAACCAGATAATGGTCAATACGGCAATAAAACCAATAAATTGCCCTGCAGCTCTTGATGATGCTAAGCCTAGTATGAAGTGCACTAGGCCACTTTTATTCGCGCTCATTTTACTCGCTCTCTTCGTTGAGTTCTGATTTATTAAGTTGCTGTAATACGGCTAATTTAGTTTCAATTATTTGATTACTACTATTCGCGTCTTTACTGATAACATAATGAAAGCCCATGTATAAAAACATGATTAAACTTAAGCTAATACTAAAAATCACCCAATAAGGTAAGTTTCGTCCTACGTTCATAACAAAACCTTCACTTGGCGTGCCATAACTAGAAAGCTTAGTATCAACAACCTCAATTGAATCTTCTAATTGTGCTCTAACATCAACAATAAGTGCCTTTAACTGCTCAAGGCCTTTTACTTTATATATGCCTTCGAAACCTAACTGCAAACAAATATAATAAACTTCTAATACTTTTATTTTATTGTCTCTGCCCATGCGCAACTTTTCCATGCGTTCAAAAAACTCTTCTCCCGCACGGTTATTGCCATAGAACTCTAACTGCAATGGCCTGCTCATCCAATTCATTCTAAAACTTGCACCTGAGCTCATTACTAATTCATCACATGTTGCGGTTAACGCAAACTTAGCCTCTTGCATTTGTGACGTAGTTATTTGATTCTCGTAACACTTACGCTCAAACTGATCGAAACAATCAATAATTTCTTCACGAAAGTCATCTGAAATTTTACTGACGTCACTATGTATTTTTAGTGGCATTAAGGCATGTATTACGGGGGCGATACAAGCCAGTAGCTCAGGTGTTTTTTCAATAGGTTCCATCAATTATTTCTCTAACTTATATGCGTATGCTAAAAGACAAACTTAATTTTTATCAACAATAACAATTTCTATATTGGCTTTTTGTAAACCATAAGGCACAAAAACCGCTAAACTTTGCTCTTCAACTATTTGTTGCCAAATATCACCATGCGACTCTAAACGAAAATACTCATAGCCACTTTTTACCGCTAACTTATTAGGCGTACGCTGACAGTGATTTACCGTTAAACCATTTAATGCTGAAGCAACAATAATCTCAATTTTATCCACTGAGCCAACTTTGACTTGCGAGCCAAAAGTATCAACCCATTTACTATTTGACGATTCAAAATAAATAGCTAAATAGAAGTCGTTATTGGCAAGTTGGGCTGAATCTATCGTCGCTATTTGATAAAGGGCATCAGAGACCTTCTCAAGTTTAAGCCCTGACATTTTTTTAGGTACAACACCATCAAGTAACTGTGTGATCATTTGCTCAAACTGAGCGAAAACTTCAGTCAAGTTATTGTGCTGATACGACGGTATCGCATCAATTAACTGGCTGTGCTCAAACAATGAAATTCGACTAAGCAGTTGCGTAAACTCGCTGTATAAACGCTCAGGATGCACATTAACCATTTGTTTTAAATGCGAGAGCATTTTAGCGCTTGGTAACATACCACTTAGCAATAAAAAGCTATTCATTTCATTCGGACCAAAGTCAGTAACGGCACCTAACCCTTGGCGTCTGCTTAATAAAACATTCGCTTTTGCATTCACTAAGTTATTGGTACGATTGAGCAACTCGCTTAAATATTTAGACGCGCTAATATCCAATAACGGCGGAATAAATTTTTCGTCTAAGGCAAAGTGACCATCAGCACCGCGTATAATGTGAAATAGCGGTAAAACGTCAAAATACGTTTTAGTATCAGCATCGGTAAATAAAGTTAATTTTGGCTGAGCCACCATGACTTCACGGGTACGAGAGGCATCATGTTGATCACTTACCTCAATGTACTCTGCTGAAAAGGCTGATAATTCGCCGGTATTGTCATAACCACTAATGCCAGAGCTTGCGGTATTAGACGCAAGGCCGACATAAACCGTAATGGTTGATGTGTTTTGGGGAAGCAATAACGTTAATTCATGCTTGAGCGTACGGCTAAATTCAATATAACGACCAGTTTCTAACACAAGTTCCAGCTGTAACACGTCTATTTCGCCTCGAGACAAGGCGGTTGGATCAATAGTGATACGCTTGAAACCATAAGCAATAGGTGATTGAATAAATTGACGTTGAGCATGAACATACTCTTGGTATTCATCAAATACTTGCAGGTGCTGTTGCCCTAACAATACGCCTTCAGCCCATACGGGTTTTTTACCAGAAGCTAATGACATTATTTATCTGTTTTCGTTACATTCGGTAATTTAATCGCATTACTGGTTAGTAAAACATCTAAAGAAGTGGATAGTTGCACGGTACCCGTATCAAGTTCATGGTATACACGCCAGTTATCATCAGAGCGATTTCTAAACAAGGCAAAAACGGCCACATATTTAGCTTCTTTTGCTTGGTCAAAGTTAATTCTTAGTTCTTCAGAAGGGTTAACGGTTATTTCTTCAACGGTGATTAATGAATTCGCTAAAACTGACTTATCTGTTTTCCATAATTCTTCAAAGGTAGCGTTTTTAAAACCTTGCACATCTGACAACTGGTATATTTTTAAAACGACAGGCAGCGCTTCATCAAAAGTATTTAAATTTAAATTATCGGTTGCAGACACGTCTAATTTTACCTGTGTTGCCGTACAAGAAAATAAAGAAGATGCGATAAAAAGCATTGTAAACAATTTTACTAATTTCATAATGACTACCTAACTATGTATGATGTTGTTTTACTTATGGTTTATGGTTTATGGTTTATGGTTTATGGTATTAATTTATGGTTTACGGTATTGTTTTATTAATAAGTTTTTGTTCTAAAATTGGACAAATAACTTGTTCAAATCGAGATTTTGCACAGTTTTTCCATTCATGATGTTTACCCAAAATTTTATTTATAATGCTGGTACTCGATTTTTGTTTTTTAGTGTTTTTAAATGCCTCAACAACGAAAAGATCCATTGAAGACATGACATTTAACTGAATCGTGAGTAAGTCACTATTAAGCAAGTAAAAGGTTTCAAGACTATAATGATCCAGAGAATCACACTCTGATATGTCAGTATTAATTAACACCAAAAAAAGCTCTAATGCTTGGCTATTAAATACGCGATGGGGAGCAAGACCTGCTTGATCTAATAAAGAGGAAACTAAACGACTTTGTGTCCATACGGACATGAGAAAACAGTGCTTAAACGAAGCTTCTTGAGGAAAACTCATATGCTCTTTTCATCCTTAAATAATGTTTAGTTTTTACTATTATGTAAATAAATTGTTTATTTTTTACTACTATGTAAATAAACAAGTCACGTTGTTAGTCATTTACACAACGACACTTTATTTAATTTGTCGGAGCATATTAGCTACTTATATGTACATGTCAAATTAAAAATTATCACATTTTCCAAGCTTATTTATTAGTTAATTGATTTTTATAGAATTAAACAAAAAAACAAAGAACTAACACTTTAATGCAAAATGCAACATTTTAGTAACAATCAAAAAATCAGTTAAAAAGTGTTGCACTGCCGTAAAAATTAGTTAACCATGCGGTTCCTTATTATCTTTTTGAATTTTTTCGTTAAGGAAGACGACTTGGCTACCCCTCGTTTATTAATCACCTGTGCAAATGCTAGTTACGATGCAATTTTTTTACAAGGTAGCGATACGTTAAGTGAAAACTCGCACTATAGCGTTATAGTTGACACGCTCGACATAACACCTTTGCAGCAAGGCTTGGGACAAACGGTTTGCTTAAATTTTGTCGCCAGTGACAATTATGCTCGCCCGTTAAATACCACTTTATTAGCGATTGAAGACAAAGGTATTGTTGGCGCTAATCTCAAACAAACCGATAGTTTAAAAAGACGATATAAACTTACCCTTGGCGCGCGAGTATCTTTACTTAACGGCACGCAACATTCACGTATATTTGTTGATACTAGCCTAAGTGATATTTTAACTTTACTGTTAGCAGATGCGGGATATCACGCGGGCCAAATAGAATTTTTACTGGCAACACCACTGCCCTTTATTCCCCAGTGCGTGCAGGCGATGGAGTCTAACGCGTGCTTTTTTAATCGTTTGCTTCGTCAATACGGTTTGTTTTATTGGTTTAGTTCAACAGCAAGTGACGCCGGTATTGTTATTTGTGACAATAACGCCTCAAGCCCTTATCTTGAACGCGGTTTGTTGCAGGTACATCACGGTGCAGGTTTTAGTGCGACGGTAACGCCAAGTAAGCAAGTCGGCGATGCTACTGCTCAAGGTTTTGTTGGCTTTACTCAGTGTCAATATGCTACGCAGGTAGGTACGGGTATCGCCAGTGCTATTTCAAACGAAACCCGTTTAAGTGGTGAAGACCTTGCTGCACATAATTTCGCCCAACCAGTATCGTCAACAGTTAACCAAGCAGACAATGTCGCGCTACATCAAAGCCAAGCCTTAAATCGTTTTGAGCAAGTGATTACCTTAACGGGCAATGTACCTGACATATTCGCGGGTTGCTCTTTTTCACTGCACGATACCTCAGGCATTAATGCCAGTGGCGACTATCTGTGTGTGTCGGTTGAGCATTTTTGTCAACAGCCATCAGACGAAACCAGCCAAGATGGTTTAGCTAAATATCATTGTGTTGTTAAAGCCATACCACGTAGCCAACCGTTTAAATTACCGTTTGAAGAATTTGCACCACTGCCAATGGTGTTTTCAGCCAAAGTAGAATCGCTATCGCCCTCGCCCACATTAACCGCTACCGGTGAGCACTTTGCTAAATTAAGTTTTGATGAAACCGCGCAAACACCACTAACCAGTACACAACCGTTACGTCGATTAGTCAATTACGCTTGTGCGAATCAACCGCAAGCAACAGGTTGGCATTTTCCATTAGCGAATGAAGCACAGGTACTGATTGGTTGTTTAAACAACGACCCGAGTCAAACCTACCTTATTGGCTTTGACATGAACGAAGAGCAACCTGCTGTGGTGAACAGTGACAACCCGTTGCACAACCGCATTTTATCGCGTGCAGGTCATGAGCTTTGTTTAGATGACGATGACATTGCGCCAACCATTATTTTACAAACGTTAGGTGGCGACAATTACCTTGAGCTCAATGCACATACGCAAGGTCAGCAGTACATAAAATGTTTGTCTCGTGTTGGTACTATCAGTTTTCATGCAGCAAGCGAATTAAAATTTCAAACCGCCGATGGCAATGTAGATATTAATGTGGGTGGTTATCAACACATTAACGCCACAGACAGCGTTAGCATAAAAGTTGATGCAGATACCATTGTCAAAAAAGATACAATTAGCATGCAAAGTGCAACACATTTTCATCATACCGCTAAAGACATATTATTTGAGTCAAATAACCCCACTTCGTTACTAACCGAGCGTAGCTTAAACGCCACCAGCAATGCCGATATATTATGGCAAAGCGAAGACGGTGATTTATCGATTAGCGCGCCACTTGGCTCAACGCTAATTAATGCTGATGGCAATATCAGTATTGAAGGCACAGGCAATGGCGACATTACCTTGTTTAATCAAGACGGCATGATAAAGCTAGACAGCAGCGGTAATGTAGAGCTGATAGGCAAAGACATATTAACCTTAAACGGCCAAACCATTGTTTTTGATGGTGACGTTGAATACGACATTGAATCGCCCCAAACCGCCAGTGAGCCTAGCGTAATACAACCGCCAACTATTAGCCGTATTGCTGACCTTCGGGTAGGTGGCTCATCTATAGACTCAAGTTCAAAAACCATTGAACTTGAATACACGTATCAAAATGGTGACCCCGTTGTAGAAGCCCCTTACCTGATTAAATTAAGTGACGGCACACAAAAAGAAGGTTTATTAGATGCGGACGGTAAAGCGTTTATTGACCGTCTTCCCACGGGGCAATTTACCGTACAGTATGGGGAAGACAGCAGAGACTATGACCCTATTGACAACACTACCGCTAACCCACTTTATGGCAAAATAACACCAGAAGCCGCTATAGCCATGGTAGAAAGTGGCGATACTTCCCTACTCGCTGAGGCGGGTGCTATTGCTTCAGGTGCGGGTGATTGGTTATGGGGCACTTTGCAAGGTGACTTTAACGAAAACCCGAGTACTAGCCAAATTGTTGTTGGTACCATTATTTCAATGATACCGGTGATTGACCAAGTGATGGATTGTCGTGATGTGTGTGCCAATGTCATGATGCTCAGTGACGATGACGAAGCGAATGATACCAGTGGCTGGATTGCCCTTGCCTTAACAGGGATTGGTTTTATTCCACTGTTTGGCTCTGCCATTAAAGGCGTTGGCAAAGTCATCGTTAAAAATACCAAAGAATCTCTCGGCCCTGCCCTTGCCGTGATGCGCAAACTCGGTAAAGGCGACCCCGTTAGCTACTTGAGAAAAATTGACTGGGCTGACTTAGGCAAACAAGCGAGCGACCTGATTAAAGAAAAAATAGTCGGCATTCGTGACGCCCTGCTAAGTATTTTAAGTAGCAAAGCCACATGGTTACTCTCTGATGCCGCAGAAAAAAGCCTTAAGAAAAATGCCGACCAACTCACTGCTATTTTACCTAAAGTAGAGCAAGGCATAAAAGAAGGCATGCAAAACCTTGAAAAACGCATGAACAAAGCACTTGATGAATACACAGGTGAAATGCCACATTCAGGCGTGACCAATGTACCGAAGAAAACTAAAACAGATGAGCTGAATGCACCGAAAGGGAATAAGTTGCCAGGGGCTAAAGTAGCCAGTAAGAGTATTGATGATTTATTAGTAAATGGAAAAGTTCCTACTATAAGAAAAGGGTTTAATCAGTGGTTTGATAAATTAGCGCCTGATGAACTAGGGACTTTAATTTCTGAACCTAAATTTTACGATACAATTGCACAGCGTGTCAGAAATGGTGGAGGAAAACACGAATGGCTTATGGTTAGAGAAATTCAAAATGTCAAAGAATGGGGCGTTCCAATGGATGAAATTCATAGATTCACCACTAAAACTACCGATTTAAAGTGGGTAAACCCTAAAAATGGAGAAATAGGAGCTCATACCGTAATCATAGATGGTGTAAAACAATCAGGCCCTGGCTCTAAAACTTTACACCTTGAACTACAAGATATGATAAAGAAAAGTAATAGTCTAGAAGACTTTAATAAAGGTATAATTAAACTTCAAGAAAGATGGTCAATTGACCCTGATTTGTTACCAAACTTACCAAGTTTGAAAGGAAACATCCAATGAATGCGCAATTAATTGAACAATGGTTAAATTTTTGCTCTGGGGACAAAGCTATCGATAAAGGTGACTTTTACACCATTTTTTTTGAAGATATTACTGACGAAGAATTAAATAAAATATTATCCCCTTTTGAATTTTCTTCTGATTTAAAAGATAGGATTCTGAGTGTAAAGCAAAGAAAAACACTTTCTTTACCTATCGAAAAAAGAAGTGAGCACGTCTTAAAGTATATTAATGACGATGTAAATGTAAAAAAAAATATTTGTACTAATAATTGTGATGGTGAGCTTAATGATATATTAAGAAATACAAAAATTACTTTTGTCGACGAAGTAGAGTTTGATCAAGTAAAAAATTCGGAGGGTGCTTGGCCTAATGAAGAGGTAATGGATATAATTGGTGATTTTTTGAGAGATGAGATTGTTGATTATAGTGAAAAGGTTTCAGTGTTAACTGAAGCTTTCTACGGCTTAACGACAGATTATAATTTAGTTTGGTACCTAATGACCCCTTTTTACGGAGAATCATTTAAAAACAGTTCATATTTCAAGCTTTGGTGCTTTGGTGTCGAGTATGTAATAACGGATACAGGTGTTTATGCTTGGGATAGGTTCAAGTAACCCGAAAAGTTATAAGTAGTTTATTTAACTGTATTTCCAAGCGTACGATAATCATGCGTGAATCGAAATAACAGGCAGCCTCTCAAAAATTTTGAGCATCGTTCAGATTTTAGTTGCTTTACCATAAGCTGGTGACGGTTGTTTCAATGATACCAGTAATTGACCACTTACTACCCAAAGCAAAGTGGATTGTCGTGATGTTTGTGCCAATGTTATGGTGCTCAGTGACGATGATAAAGCGAATGACTCTAGCGGTTGGATTGCCCTTGCTTTAACAGGAATTGGTTTTGTGCCATTGTTTGGCTCTGCCATTAAAGGCGTTGGCAAAGTCATTATTGAAAATGCCAGAGAATCACTCGCCCCTGCCCTTGCCGTAATGCGTAAACTTGGTAAAGGCGACCCTGTTAGTTATTTGAGAAAAATTGACTGGGCTGACTTAACCAAACAAGCGAGCGACCTGATTAAAGAAAAAATAGTTGGTATACGTGACGCCCTGCTAAGTATTTTAAACAGCAAAGCCACATGGTTACTCTCTGATGCCGCAGAAAAAAGCCTTAAGAAAAATGCTGACCAACTCACTGCTATTTTACCTAAAGTAGAGCAAGGCCTGAAAGAAGGCATGCAAAACATTGAAAAACGCATGAACAAAGCACTTGATGAATACACAGGTGAAATGCCACATTCAGGGGTGACTAATGTACCGAAGAAAACTAAAACAGATGAGCTGAATGCGCCGAAAGGGAATAAGTTAACAGGGGCTAGAGTAGCCAGTAAGAGTATTGATGATTTATTAGTTAATGGAAAAGTTCCTTCAATTAGAAAAGGAGCTTTTAATATTTGGTTCAATAAACTTTCCGTAGATGATATGGAGCTTTTATGGGAAAATAAAAGTGTTCGCGAGGCGATTGAAGCAAGAATACGTAGACCTGGCGGTTACCATGAGTGGTATATGGTATCTAGAACACCTAAGTTTAAAAGCTGGGGAATAAACATGGAAGAAATAAAAGCATTTCGGACAGAAATTACTGAGTTAAAATGGACTTCACCACATACTGGAAATATTGGTAGTCATGGTAAAGATGGTTCAGGAAAGTTTCATAATGAATTAATAAAAATTATTGATAACAGTAATTCACCAATAGAGTTTAAAGATAAACTTAGTACTCTAGTAACCAAGTGGAAAATTGACCCAACAATAATTCCATAAATTAAAGAAATTGGACAGTAAATTATGAATCAATTAATAAATGAGTGGTGTGATTTTTGTACTGGAAAGAAACATTTTGATAAATCTCATTTTAGTTATTTATTCCATGAACAAAATATAGAAAATGACTTAACCACCATTTTACAATATTTCCCTAATTCAGATGAATTAGAATCTAAAATAAAAAAAGTATTAAAGGAAAAGAAAAGTGAAAATATTCCAAGTTTATCTGATGATATATTGTTCAAATTAACAAAAGATTTTTTTAATGAACAAGCAGACTTAATCGACGATTTAGATATTGATATAAGATCTGCTATTTTGAATAACGTAATGATTACCAATATTGAACAAATAAATGAACATATAGAACAAGATATCCCACATTATTGGCTATATGATGACTTCGGTGATTTAATTAGAAATTCAAAAGTAGATGAAAGTGATAAAACATACGCGTTAATGGAGTCATTATACAATATTGATAATGATTATTACCTTGCATGGTACATGGCAAGACCAATAATAGATCTACCATACACCCTTGAAAGTTACTTTATATTATGGAAAAGTGCACACAAAGTCCTCTTATTAGAAGATTCTATATTAGTTTCTAAAATAACTTAAAGAGATTTTATAGCCTGTAACACATTCTATTTAAATGGTCTTAGAATTCAATGTATTATAGGCTCTTTGGCATTATTGAAGTATCCCCCTTGAACGTCCCCTCAAGCAGAAGCAAGCCTTAAAAAGAATGCTGACCAACTCACTGCTATTTTACCTAAAGTAGAGCAAGGCCTGAAAGAAGGCATGCAAAACCTTGAAAAACGCATGAACAAAGCACTTGATGAATACACAGGTGAAATGCCACATTCAGGGGTGACTAATGTACCGAAGAAAACTAAAACAGATGAGCTGAATGCGCCGAAAGGGAATGAGTTAAAAGGGGCTGGCGGCAATAAAAAACATCCTTTGCTTATGAAAATGAAAGCTTATAAAGTGCCGTGTTTTAAGCCAAGTGACAACCTTGTTAAAAAGAATGCAGGAAATAAACGAGCATTAGAGCATAACTATGCAAGACAGTTAAAACATCAACAAAATGGTTTAAACGATTTATCCATTGGTGAATATATGGAAAACCGTAAGCGTTATGCTGAAATGAAACGACATGGAACTGGAGGTGCTCAAGCTAGCTTTCGAAATGAATTTCAAGCAGATTTAGAGGAATCTCTAAAAAAATCATACGGTAAAAATCACTCTCGTATAGAAGCTAAAAAATTATCCACAAAACGTGCTCAAGACATCATGGATAATTTGGCAGCTTTACATGACCCCGACATGACTGCTGGTGGGCATGATAAAGTTTCCCGAATGGGCAATAAAGGTGTTAATTCCTCTATTGGGCCTCAATGGTCAAAAAAACCAAAAACTGGAAAGTCTAGAGTTCAACTAATGGACCAACAAGTAGAACAAGCTTTTAAAAAGTTTGGTCCTGATGCTAAATTGAATATTCAATTAGAACGCTGTCCTTTAAATAAAAAGTAGATATGTAATGATAGAAACAAATGACGATGATTTAGCCTTTTTTTTAAGTGAACTGGGGCAGCCAACAACTATTATTCCTGTAAATAAGTCTGATGTGGAAACATATCGAGGTAAGCTACCCGAACAATTGCTTGAATACTGGGAAATTGTAGGGTTCAGTGGGTTTGTAGATGGCTTGTTTTGGTTAACCAACCCGGCTGAATATCAAGATATTCTTGACCGTTTTTTAGAGGATACTCCTTTTGAAGAGCGAGATGTCTATTATGTTATTGCGCGTAATGCATGGGGTAACTTAAAAGTATATGGAGAACAAACTGGGCATTCACTTGAAATAAGCCCTTATGTCAATTGGATGAGGACAAAAGAAGGAGATAGAAAAGAAATACAGTCTGGCAATGCTAGTACCGCTATAAAAGACTTTTTTGCATTGCAAGATCCAAAACATCTAGACATTGACAACAACCAAAACAAACCAATGTTTCCAGCTACTCTTAAAAAACACGGCGCACTAAATTCAGATGAAATGTATGGTTTTACTCCTTTCTTGTTTGCTGGTGGTGAGAAAAAAGTGAGTAATATTCAAAAATGCGACATCATCGCGCATCTCAATTTAATTGCAGACATGGGCGATATGGAAATTATAGATATGGCATCAATGGTAGGTGATGTTATTAAACAGTACGAATAAACACTTTTTAAATTTATAACAAACCTCGTTAATGCGAATACGTCATTAATACAAACACGCTTTGTGTTTGTTGCTATTTAACAAGTTGACATGGATTTGAAATCCGTTGTTGATGGCTTATTTATTAGCGTCAATAACATCAGCAGGCGGATTTTATTATGGTTAATAATTTTATTTGTCGTATTGAATACCCGTCGTAAAAAACCCGAGTACTAGCCAAATTGTTGTTGGTACCATTATTTCAATGATACCGGTGATTGACCACTTACTACCCAAAGCAAAGTGGATTGTCGTGATGTGTGTGCCAATGTTATGGTACTCAGTGACGATGACGAAGCGAATGATACCAGTGGCTGGATTGCCCTTGCCTTAACAGGGATTGGTTTTGTGCCATTGTTTGGCTCTGCCATTAAAGGCGTAGGCAAAGTCATTATTGAAAATGCCAGAGAATCACTCGCCCCTGCCCTTGCCGTAATGCGAAAACTTGGTAAAGGCGACCCTGTTAGTTATTTGAGAAAAATTGACTGGGCTGACTTAACCAAGCAAGCGAGCGACCTGATTAAAGAAAAAATAGTCGGTATACGTGACGCCCTGCTAAGTATTTTAAGCAGCAAAGCCACATGGTTACTCTCTGATGCGGCAGAAAAAAGCCTTAAAAAGAATGCCGACCAACTCACCGCTATTTTACCTAAAATAGAGCAAGGCCTGAAAGAAGGCATGCAAAACCTTGAAAAACGCATGAACAAAGCACTGGATGAATACACCGGTGAAATGCCACATTCAGGGGTGACTAATGTACCGAAGAAAACTAAAACAGATGAACTGAATGCGCCGAAAGGGAATGAGTTAACAGGGGCTAAAGCGAAACAGTTAGATACCCCAGCCAGACAAACACCCGATGATTTTACTGAATTTAAATCAATGAATCACAAAAGAGCCGCCGCTGGTGAGTATAATGCCCATCAGTTAATGACAGAAAAAGGTTATACCCCTGTAGGTAAAACTGACGGTAAATACAAACCCGGTGAAACAGGTATTGATGGCGTTTATAATCACCCCAATCCGCCACCTTACTTTACGTTCACCGAAGCCAAGTACAATACTGCACGTTTAGGTAATACTAAAACTGGTAAACAGATGAGTAATGATTGGGTTACAGATAAGCGACTTCAAAAAGCAGGGTTGAATGAACGCGAACGACGTAAAATTTTAAAAGGTCTCGAAAAAGGCAATGACACCGTAGAGAAATTACTCATCCGCAATAAGCCTGACGGTAGCTTAATAGTAAAAACCCTAGATAAAAATGCCAAGATTATTGGCGAGACCGCTAATTTTTAGGAATACAATAATGTTAAGAGATAAATTAAAAGATAAAGCTTATTACAATGATCGAGTCAACTTTAAAACAGAATGTATCGAAGAGGATGTTGAAGAAATAAAATTTGATGATACAGATTCGGCAGAAGTCAAAATGAAAAGCTCCTTTAGGCTCGTCAGCGACACAATGTATTTATTACATCAAAAATACTCGCGTGGTGACGACCTTGCAGCGTTAAAAGAAGATTTAACACTTGCGTTGGAATACCGTGGTTGGCAAAAACATTACGCTGATTTATTGCCAGCGAACGAACAGAAAGAACGCATTGGCTGGGAAGAAATACGCGAAGATTACTTGGAGGGGTTTCTTCAGTGGTTATCTTTTGCTTATTGTTTGGGCATGGAAGAAGACTACATTAAACAGTTATTAGTATTAATAGCGAACCAAGGTGTAGATGCCTTATATGATAATATTTCGGTAAAGCTGGGTGACACCGAACGCGAGGTAAGTAGTGAAATATTATGTAAAAAACGTTTTAGCAAGCTGCACAAAGTAATCAAGGGTTCACCAGAAGAGCGCCCTGCACTGATTAAGGCTTATCTTAATGCATGGTACAAACTCATTGATTATGCTGACTTTCACTTGATGGATACTGACGCCTATATTGGCTACTGGTGCTGGGAAGCCGCCCTTGTTGTTAAACTTTACAACATTGACGACAGCAGTTTTATTGACCATGAGTACTACCCAAAAGATTTAGTGCACTGGCAAGACAATAACAAATAGATTTAGGAAAAGTATTCATGCGCGATACCCGCAAAAACACGGATTATTTTGAAGAATTGATTGTTGATTTTGAAGACGCGTTAACAGAAACACAAGAGGCACTCGATGCTGGTAACTTTACCTCTCCCAGTAGCCGTGTTGATATTTGCCAGCGCCTGTATCAACTGTCGATAATGCGTGCTGTTGCGCATTATTCTTACGGCGCGCACCTTGGTGATGTAAGGCGTTACGTATTGGCGATACTCCCTTATCGTCAACAACTCTCGGCTTATGCCGACAAACTGCCCCCTGCCCATCAAATGTACCGGCATGACTTTGAAATACTTGGCGGTCAAGGTGATGCGGTAGGCTCTGATAACATCAATCGATATATTTACACACTGTGGTGGTTGTCACTGCTTCAAGCATGCGAAGTAGACCCAACGCATATTGATGAAGCTTTAGCCATTATCGGTGAGCAAGGTAGGGATACGTTATTGGATAATATTGCTATTGCCTTAGGCGATACCAAGCGCGCGGTATCCCCTACATTATATTACCCTGAAATTTACCAAGCACTGAGCGATACCTTTAACGCGGCACCCGAGCAACAAGTTGTTTTGCTCAATAAATTTATTGAGCCGTGGTACGAAAAACTCGAAGAAGCCGATTGGTATGAAAGCCACCTCTGTGATTGTGAATTTGAATACACAGATTATTACATTGGCTATTGGTGTTTTGAGTTATCACTAGTCGCTAATATATTAGGTATAAAAAAAGGCACGTTAACAACGCATCCAATGCTTGCTGTTGATTTAATTAAGTAATGAGTAAGCGCAATAAACAAGTAAAAAAACAATATTAGTGTTATTGTGCTTTTACTTTTTTACACGAATAGACCATCTCAATTTTAAGGATGAAAATGAAATATATACTTATACTCCAACTTCTTTTTCTGTGCGCTACCGCATTGTCAAACATGGCTTATGCTGAGCCCCCCAGCAAAGAAGCGCTACTTTTACAGTGGGAAGAAACTCAAAAAAACAGTGCTGAACTAAAAGCCTTTAGTAAGGTTGATGACAATACTTATTACCTCTCTTTTCACAATATTCCTTTTGAAGGAAATATAGCGTTAATCAATATAGATATTGAAGAATTAACCTACGAAACGACATTGCCCATTAACTATATGGGTATTATTGAACTTAAGTTACCTGAAGCGCTTCAAAAACTAAAAGAAAGCTATAGTCGTAGCTTTTACCGATGGCAGGAAAGTACTTTTTTTTACTATAACGGTAATTCAAACACCTGGTTAACAAATAAAGAGTATAACAAGCTTTCAAATAACATTTATCAAACGCTTGAGTCGACAAAGTTAACTAAACTCGTAGAGCAATATTCTGGCGAAGTCACTATTGGCGTAGTTTTGCTATTCATTATTATGATGTTAATGCAGTTGGTATTTTTATGGAAAATAAAGCAAAAAATAACCAAGTAAAATGCTGCTGAAAAACTACCCCTGTAAACCGCTCTTTAACAATCTGAATTAAAAATAAACCAAACGATTAATGCAATCATTAATCGTTTGGTTGCTCTGTTATGCCCAGTAATAATATTCACCGCTATTTTTTCTATTTTTCAATGCAAATTTAAGCATTCTGGTGGCTTAAACAACGACCCGAGTCAAACCTACTTAATTGGCTTTGACATGAACGAAGAGCAACCTGCTGTGGTGACCAGTGAAAATCCATTGCATAACCGCATTTTATCACGTGCAGGCCACGAGCTTTGTTTAGATGACGATGACATTGCGCCAACCATTATTTTACAAACCTTAGGTGGTGACAACTACCTTGAGCCATACCAGTTTCATTAAATAAGTGTGCTACTTTATACGTAGGAAAAAACATCAAATACAAGGCATTAATTTTATAACTAGTTATTCTAATTATTAAATAAATAACGCAGTAGTTGGTGTTTTTAACAAGTAGAAATGAACACTTAATTAGTGAGATTGGTATTCCATGCACATACGCAAGGTCAGCAGTACATAAAATGTTTATCTCGTGTTGGTACTGTCAGTTTTCATGCGGCAAGCGAATTAAAATTTCAAACCGCTGATGGCAATGCAATATCAGTATTGAAGGCACGGGCAATAGCGACGTTGAATACGCCATTGAATCGCCCTAAACTGCCTTATTGGTTGTAAATATGAAATCTAAATCTCTTTATTTAAATTCTCTTACGATCACATGAAAGTCAACAAGGACGTTTCTTAAATTTATTTATTTTTCACAACCTGCTTAGCGCACTGACGCCGTAATTGAGAGCATCAACCTCATCCTTCCAGTTAAAATATTTTTCTAATTCATTCATAAAGTTTTGGTAATTAGTCATGTTATTTACAAACTTATCTAAGCTAAGAGAGATAACTGAATGCACAAGATATAAGGGTTTAGCCTATTTACTTGATAATAAAAAAGCGACCACTGTAACGAGGTCGCTTTTTTATTATTCTATTTTCAGATGGGATATATAAGTTTTAACATTTACCCTTTAAAACTCATACTATTGTTGATATTGGTACTAAGTTACTACAACTAAGCAACCGTATTACGTCTTGTTAACACGGCTTCATTTAGCTGCGCTAATAAAGTCTCTGTGTCGTCCCAACCAATACAAGCGTCAGTAATACTTTGTCCGTAAACTTCAGCTTTACCGTTAACTAATTTTTGATTGCCTTCAACTAAGTGACTTTCAACCATAACACCAAAAATATTACTATTGCCTTGGCTGATTTGTTCACTAACATCCGTTGACACTAACATTTGATTTTCAAATTTTTTGTTTGAATTCGCGTGGCTAAAATCAATCATTACTTTAGTATTTAAATCACCCTCAGCTAACTCGGCAGTCACATCTTTTACACTTTGAGCATCAAAGTTAGTGGTTTTTCCGCCACGTAAAATAATATGACAATCAGTATTACCTGTAGTTTCAACAATAGCCGCGTGGCCAAATTTTGTTACCGATAAAAAATGATGTGAAGCGGCTGCAGAGCCAATGGCATCAATAGCAATTCGAATTGTGCCATCGGTACCATTTTTAAAACCAACAGGACAAGACAAACCTGAGGCTAACTCACGATGCACTTGTGATTCAGTGGTTCGAGCGCCAATGGCTCCCCAACACATAAAATCAGCCATGTATTGCGGTGTGATCATATCTAAAAACTCACCCGCGGTTGGTAAACCTAAGTCATTTAAATCAAGTAGTAATTTACGGCCTATACGTAAACCATCATTTAGCTTAAAGCTGTTATCCATATAAGGGTCATTAATTAAACCTTTCCAGCCAACGGTGGTACGTGGTTTTTCAAAATAAACTCGCATTACAATTTCAAGGCTGTCTTTATATTTGTCACGAAGTTTTGCTAAACGCTGACCGTATTCAAGTGCTGCTTTAGGATCATGAATTGAGCATGGGCCAATAACCACAAGTAAGCGATCATCTTTACCCTGTAAAATATTATGAATGGCAGCACGACCGGCTACGACAGACTTAGTTGCTGCTTCTGACGCTGGAAATCGTTCCAGTAATGCAATTGGAGGTAATAAGTCTTTTATTCTATTGATGCGCACATCGTCAGTTTGGTACATAGGTTTGCTCTCTCTTCACTACTAATTTGCTGCTATATCGCTGCTGTTAAAACGCTTATCTATCTAGGTTAAGCGCGGTCTATATTCCGATTAAGGATATCAATATCAATCTAGCAGTGTTGTTTGATGAATACTACGAAAAAATGTGCTTCAAAGTATCTTTTTAGAACATATAGTCTAAAAACAGTACAAACACTTGCTCAGATGTATTTAATTACTTAAGTAAGGCATGCCCTTCAGGTAACTGTTTAGCAATCCACAACGCTAATTTATGTTTCATATTAGGTTGGTCTTCACTACTTTTTGCCAGTGGTTGAATCAGTTTATCGTTCACCAATAAACGATATAAACTTTCAATTTTATCTTTTGCTGAGTTTGTGGCGGCAAAAGCTTTATAACCACGGTTTACCGCATAGTTTTCACCAATCGCCAGCGCTTTTTTCAATAATTCGGCTTCATTTTTTAATTTTTTCATTTAACTTTTTTATCCTGCTATATAACAAATAATATCTTTCATACCATGCTCGAAAAAAACTTAAATATCAAGTTAATAGAAATTAATAATTCAGGTTACATTTTTTAACAATAGCCCCGTTTTAACTTGATTTACATCATATAAGTGCTTTATTAATTTTCATATAATATCACCATACAATGTATACGGTCTTTACTCATAATTTTATTAACAGCAGAGGTGACACATGCCCATATCACGTACCAAAAATCTTCAGCATAAAGTTTATACTCCTTCTTCAGCGCGTGAAAACCAATATTTAATGGCAAAAATTCCATTAACTGATGAATTGCTTGAAAAATACTGTCATTTAATTGATCACAATACTGATGCCCCTTATGAAAAATTCTATCAACGATTAGCCGATTATTTTTTTGCGATTAACGATAAACTTGCAATTGAAAGCACACAATTTATTGCCAATGATAAGTTTGTCCGCGTACGTTTTAGTCCTGAAAAGCTGACTGCGCAAACCAAACAACAGGTTTTGTTTTTATATAACCCTAAATACCATACAAGCCAAAATACGTTCTTTAATGGTAAAAATAGAGCTAAAAAAATCACTTTAGTCTTTTTAGCCAATGGCAATGATATTCGCATTCAGTCTGCGCAATTTCATCGTACCGTAAAACAAGCTATCGAAAACTTTGCCAAAGAAACATCACTTACGCTTACAGATGTAAGAATTAGTGATCATCAACATTTAACCTATGATTTATTTGCCAAAAACAAAGGTGTTGACGGTAGTCACCCACATAAATTTCGCCCTGTGGCAGATAGGTATTTAGCAGATGAGTTAGTTTTACCAAGTAATGCCGATACGCTAACTTATGCGGTAGTTGATTTTCCTGTTAACCGAAGAATTAGAGCGTTAGCGCCTGATGATGAGAATCCACAAGAACGTTACAACCCACTTTACAATCTCATTAGTGATACCTTTATTAGTGCAGTAAAACATTGTGATTTAAATAATGGGGCGGTAATTGCTAATGGTTTAGTGCCCATTGTACGTCGTGGTGAAGATGAGAATGTTATCGTAGACGGTGAATTACTCATGTTAGGTTATAACCCGAAACAAACGAGTGGTGGTTATACTTGTAAATGGAATTCAGCCAAACTTGT
>JAWSUX010000211.1:0-23482 GCA_033852215.1 Colwellia sp.
AAAAACTTAGGTGAAAGCAATGACGAATAAAACCGTATTACATGCAAAGCATTTAGCCTCTGGCGCTAAAATGGTTGATTTTTATGGCTGGGAAATGCCTATTAATTACGGCTCGCAGATAGAAGAGCATCATGCTGTTCGAAAAAATGCAGGTATGTTTGACGTATCACACATGACGATTGTTGATATACAAGGTAATGATGCAAAATCATTTTTACGTCGTTTGGTCATTAATGATGTTGCTAAATTAACGGTTGCGGGTAAAGCGCTTTATACCGGTATGTTAAATGAAGAAGCGGGCGTTATTGATGATTTGATCATCTACTTTTTTACCGAAACTAATTATCGCTTAGTGGTTAACTCAGCGACACGTGAAAAAGATCTAACGTGGATGACCAAGCAATCAAAAGGTTTTGATATTGTCATTACTGAACGTCCAGAATACGGCATGATTGCGGTGCAAGGCCCCGAAGCCAAAGCCAAAGTTGCTAACTTATTAACACCAGAACAAATTATTGCCGTTGAAGGTATGAAGCCATTCTTTGGTGCACAAGTAGGCGATTTATTTATCGCCACGACGGGATATACTGGCGAAGACGGTTACGAAATTATTGTCCCTGATAATGCGGCCGAAGATTTTTGGCAAAAATTATTAGATGAAGGTGTATCACCTTGTGGTTTAGGCGCACGTGATACCTTACGTTTAGAAGCGGGCATGAACCTTTACGGTTTAGATATGGACGAAACTGTTTCACCATTAGCCGCTAACATGGGGTGGACAATTAGCTGGGAGCCAAGCGATCGTAATTTTATTGGCCGTGAAGTATTAGCAGCGCAAAAAGTAGCTGGCGATCAACCTAAACTTGTTGGTTTAGTGCTTGAAGAAAAAGGTGTTTTACGTGGTCATCAAGTTGTTGTTACTGAATTCGGTCAAGGCGAAATTACTTCAGGTACCTTCTCGCCAACATTAGGCCACAGTGTTGCGTTAGCACGTGTGCCTCGCAGTGTAAAAGTTGGTGATATTGTCGAAGTTGAAATGCGCAAAAAGCTTGTTAAAGTAACCGTAACTAAACCTAGCTTTGTTCGTAACGGCAAAAAAGTTTTCTAATCCGACATACTTGAAGTCGCAACTTAACAGCGTCACTGCAATTACAATTATATGTACTATTATTGAATAACTTTTGTGTAGTAAAAATTAAACACATTTAAACAAATTATAAATATTAAGAATAGGAAAAATAAAATGAGCAACATTCCTTCAGAATTAAAATATGCAACGTCACACGAGTGGGTTAGCGTTGAAACAGACGGTATCGTTACTGTTGGCATTACTGAACATGCACAAGACCTTTTAGGTGACATGGTCTTTGTTGAGTTACCTGATGTTGATGATTCAATTAGTACTGGTGATGATGTTGCTGTTGCCGAGTCAGTAAAAGCCGCTTCAGACATTTATGCGCCTGTTTCAGGCACTGTTGTTGAAGTTAACGAAGCGTTAGAAGATGCACCAGAATTAGTTAACTCTGACGCTTTTGGTGAAGGTTGGTTGTTTAAAGTGAAACTTGATGATGCCGGCGAGTTAGATAACTTACTTGATGCTGAAGGTTACAAGAATTCTATCGACGAAGATTAATTTTCGATTTTAGCGTCGTTAATCAACTTTAGTCGGCATTATTTGTTTTGTCACTTAGTACACTAAGCTCCGTAACAAGTAACTTGACCGCTTTGCCTAAATATTGATTATCTTAGCTAAAATAGTCACCTAATATTAAGCCTCTTTCTTCCTATAAGAATTCGAGGCTTTCTTTTATTCTAAATTTATACAATTTATTTAAGTGAAACTGTTATGACCTCAAAAGCAACTGTTAACGCATTAGCGTCTTCTTCGTTGGCCCAACTAGAGCAAACTCAAGATTTTATCCGTCGCCACATAGGCCCTAGTGAAGCACAAACTCAAGCCATGTTGAACGACCTTGGCGCAGAATCGGTTGATGCATTGATCGACGAAATTGTACCGAGTGACATCCGTTTAGCGGATTTGCCAAATATTCAAGAGAGCAAAACAGAAGTTCAAGCATTAGCTGATTTAAAAGCCGTTGCTAGCTTAAATAAAGTTAACGATACCTACATTGGTTTAGGTTACTACGGTACCTTAACGCCAAACGTTATTTTACGTAACGTATTAGAAAACCCAGGTTGGTACACCGCGTATACGCCGTATCAACCAGAAATAGCGCAAGGTCGTTTAGAATCATTATTAAACTACCAACAAATGTGTATCGACCTTACCGGTCTTGAACTCGCTTCAGCTTCATTGTTAGATGAAGGTACTGCAGCCGCAGAAGCCATGGCATTAGCCAAACGTGTTTCTAAAAATAAAAAATCGAACTTATTCTTTATCTCGGATGATGTTTATCCACAAACCATTGACGTTGTTAAACAACGTGCAGAAATGTTTGGTTTTGATTTGATCATCGCACCAGCAAATGAGGCCGCACAGCACGATATTTTTGGTGCGCTTATCCAATACCCTGGCGCGAGTGGTGAAGTAACAGACATCAGTGAATTAATTGCTAACATTCATGAGAAAAAAGGTATTGTTGCCGTAGCGGCCGACATCATGAGCTTAGTATTATTGAAGTCTCCTGGTGAATTAGGCGCAGATGCGGTTATTGGCTCAAGCCAACGTTTTGGTGTGCCAATGGGCTACGGCGGTCCACACGCGGCATTTTTTACAACGTCTGACAAATACAAACGTTCATTACCCGGTCGTATTATTGGTGTGTCAAGAGATACTCGCGGTAACAACGCACTACGTATGGCTATGCAAACACGTGAGCAACATATTCGTCGTGAAAAAGCCAACTCAAACATTTGTACCGCACAAGTATTACTTGCCAATATGGCAGCGTTTTATGCGGTTTACCACGGCCCTCAAGGGTTAAAAACCATTGCTACCCGTATTCATCGTTTAACCGATATTTTATGTTTAGGTACTGCAATGAAGGGTTTAACCGCTGTTCATGCTAATTACTTCGATACGCTAACATTTAATGTAGATGCGACAGACAGTCTTTCCAAAAGTATGAGCAAAGACGAAATAGTGGCGCGCGCATTAGCAGCAAACGTTAACTTCCGTACAGACGTTTCAGGTCAAATCTCAATTTCACTTGATGAAAGCACTACCCGTCAAAAGGTAGCACAACTTTTCGATATCTTATTAGGCGAAGGTCATGGTTTAAACGTGGGCGAGCTTGATGACAAAATAGTGAGCTGTGGTCACTCGTCAATTCCTGCGGCACTGGTACGCGAGTCAGAAATATTAACGCATCCAGTATTTAACTCATATCACAGCGAAACAGAAATGCTGCGTTATATCAAAAAACTTGAGAACAAAGATTTAGCATTGAACCACTCAATGATTTCTTTAGGCTCTTGTACCATGAAGTTAAATGCAACCGCGCAAATGATCCCAGTCTCATGGCCTGAATTTGCCAACATGCATCCTTTTGCGCCAGTTGACCAAGCATTAGGTTACAAAAAAATGATTGATGAACTAGCCGACTGGTTAGTTGAGTTAACGGGTTACGACAAAATGTCTATGCAACCTAACTCGGGTGCACAAGGTGAATACGCAGGTTTAATTTCCATCGTTAAATATCACCAAAGCCGTGGTGACTCACATCGTAACATTTGTTTAATTCCTTCTTCAGCTCACGGTACAAACCCTGCAACAGCACAAATGGTTGGTTTGAAAGTGGTTGTGGTTGATTGTGACAAAGAAGGTAACGTTGACATGGCCGACTTAACAGCCAAAGCTGAGGAGTTACGCGACAATCTTGCTTGTATCATGATCACTTACCCGTCAACGCATGGCGTATATGAAACAACGATTGCAGAAATTTGTAACATCGTTCATGACAATGGTGGTCAAGTTTACCTTGATGGCGCTAACATGAATGCACAAGTGGGCTTAACATCACCTGGTTTTATCGGCGCTGATGTTTCTCACCTTAACTTACACAAAACATTCGCTATTCCACACGGTGGCGGTGGCCCAGGTATGGGTCCTATTGGCGTTAAAGCGCATTTAGCCCCGTTTTTACCTGATCATGCGTTAATTAACGTAGACAAAGAAACAGCAGGTAACGGCGCAGTATCAGCAGCACCTTACGGTAGCGCAGGTATATTATGTATCTCTTACCTTTACGTTGCCTTATTAGGTAAAAAAGGTGTTACGGATGCAACTAAACAGGCAATCACTAACGCTAACTACGTAGCAACAAAATTAAGCCAACATTACCCATTGTTATACACAGGGAAAAATGGCCGTGTTGCACATGAATGTATTGTTGATTTACGTCCACTCAAAGCGGCATCAGGTATAACAGAAGTTGATATAGCAAAACGTTTAATCGATTACGGTTTCCATGCACCAACGATGTCGTTCCCAGTAGCGGGTACGTTTATGATTGAACCAACGGAATCAGAATCTAAAGTTGAGCTTGACCGTTTTATCGAAGCCATGGTTTGCATTCGTGATGAAGTACGTAAAGTTGAAACAGGTGAGTGGGCGTTAAACAACAACCCATTACAGAATGCGCCGCATACGTTAGCTGATATTACTGATATTTGGGATCGTGGTTATACGGTTCAAGAAGCAGTATTCCCTGTACCTGCGGTAACAGCAAATAAATTTTGGCCAACGGTTAACCGTATTGATGATGTTTATGGGGATCGTAATTTGGTTTGTAGTTGTCCTCCGATTGAGAGTTATAAAGGCTAATTTTTTTAAAATTTAAGTTTTAAATAAAAGGCGAACCAAAAATGGTTCGCCTTTTATGTATCTGTAATGATTTCTTTGTGCGCTAAGCGAAAGTTAGCAAATCATTAACCCTATGGTCTGCTTCAAGTTCAAAGCTGCCGTTCATATTCTATTGTTATAGTCGTTAATGAACTCTAGATTAGCTAGGCATCTAAGGTTAAATTTCGTGAACCTGCTCTCTTTTTTCTAAGTTATCATCAAACAGATCATTGATAACTCGTTCCCATTTTGTTAAGTGGATAGTTGATGTATTTACAAGGTAAGGCTCCTTGAGGGGATCTGTAAAACAAAACATAAGTCCACGACTTTTCATTGCTTCTGTTTCAAGCTTTTTATTTTCAGTGTGTAATTGTAATTGCTGATTCATGTTAGGGCGAAAACTTGTCCACTTCTCTGCTACTGAATTTTGATAGGTCACACTTTTAATCTCATTGAACTGGAGTTCATTTTCAATAATAATGTTGTCGTTAAAGCATCTAAAATATGTAAATTTATTAGCTTCAATATCAAGTGCAAGACATGTAACTGAATTCAGCGCATTAAAAGAATAAATGTCAGTGTTTGGTAGTTTGTTATGCAAGTAATCGAGTAATCTTACTTTCGCTTCTTTATACTTTTTAGCCGTATAAGCTGTAAAATAGCCCCCCCACATAAACGCAAGCACCAGCAATATTTTTAGTGGTATCCAGCTATTCACAATCGTTGCCTTTAAAATAAGCCCAAAGATAATTGCCAATACTGACATACCGAACCATTGTTGGATAAATAGCCCTGTCATGCCTATATATTTTTTTTGATCTAGTGTATCCATTTGATTATTATCTCAACGTGTTGTTTTTATTTTATAATACTACAGTTTTTCGAGGTAAAATAGTTCAGTTTTTATAAGTTTTAAACACAAGATTTAACTACAGATTTGTTATTGGTGTTCTAAGTCTTAATCGAATCAACTGTCATTTTGGTGTTATGTCTCTATGATTATTTGATGGCTAAGCAGTGCTTAAAATAGAATAAATGGGGTCAGGTACACTTTAAATGATTTGTCGCGGTGGCGACGACACCCAAAGAGGGCTATACGCCGAGACCCCTTTGGAATCCCCCGGCGCTGCTAACAAACGACGTCTTCAATTCATTCAAGTGTAATCGACGTAACAGCGCTGAACGTGCATCCATGCACTACATCGCTTTGTTCATCATCCCTGATGAAAATACGTGAACACTTTCATTCATTTCAGCGCTTGTTCAAGCAGACTGGGTGCTTGTTTCTTCTATGGTGTTTATCTAACTAGCCAAAAGATCATTACTTATTAATATTTTTAGATATTGCCAAATATTCCCATTCCCATCTCAGCAATTCAATCACCAACTAGCAAGGGGAGACCTCGACCCGAGACACGATGTCGAGGGCTGCCGCTGTTCATGGACGATAAATCGGCAGGAATCGCGGTTTACGCTAGTTGGTGATTGAATGTTCTGCTGAGTAGGGCACAGTGGGGGATGCAAGGGGGAGATCTGTGTCTATTTCCCCCTTGCGTGTAGTCGCCACCGCGACGCCAAGCTGAGAATACACACTCCAAGCAATAACGTTTAACACTAGTTATTTAATGAGGTTGTAGTCACCATTACGTCGAGAGGGGAAAAATATGCAAGGTGTGGTGGGGAATTAAGACTTAACCGATGATCAATTGTCCGCCTTATTTTTTCGAGTCCAGTAGGCAGCCAGTATAGAGCCACTTATATTGTGCCAAATGCTAAATAATGCACCCGGTAATGCAGTTAATGCGCTGAAGTATTTTATAGACAGAGCGACCCCTAAACCTGAATTTTGCATACCGACTTCAATGGCAATCGCTTTAGTGTCTTTTTCAGAAAATCCGAACCAACGAGCAACAGCATAGCCTATCAATAGACCTAAGCTGTTGTGCAACATAATAGCTAATAATAATGTTCCGCTGACCAGTGAAAACTTACTGGCATTCAATGCGACAACTATGGCAATGATGGTGACAATGAGTAATACGGCAATGTGCGGCAAAACATGATCAATCTTTTTAATCCAATGGCTAAACCAATGGCGCATTAGTGTACCAGCCGCCACAGGCAATAATACAATTTTACTAATGGTAATTAACATGGGTAATACGGGTACTTCAACGAGTTGACCCGCATAAAATTGAATTAACAAGGGCGTGAGTAATACCCCTACTAAGGTAGAGGTTAGTGTTAACGTAATCGATAGCGCGACATTTCCTTTGGCTAAAAATGTCATTACATTGCTAGCTGTGCCTCCTGCGCAGCACCCCACTATAATCAGTCCTACGGCTAAATCGGCATCTAGACTGAGTAACCTAGCAATGATAAATGCCAATAATGGCATAATGGTGTACTGTAAAAATAGTCCCACCCCAATTGCTTTTGGCGCACTCAATACCCTTAAAAAATCTTGTTTGGTCTGTGTTAAGCCCATGCTAAACATAATTAATGCTAACATGGGAATAATAGCACCTTTAAAAAGTACGAATATTTCAGGCCAAATCAACGCAGGAAAACAGGCTGAAATAGCCAAGATAGGAAAATACATAGGTGTCAGGTGCAAGCATAATTAAAATTTATGTTGGTATACTACCATGGCACAGAAAAGTAGTCTGAAAAAAGCAATTAACCTGTTTGCTGTGAAATCATATGGAGAGGCCTGATTAAGTCGGAACTAATACCGCTGAGCTACTACAACTAACTAAATTACTATAGATTCTATATTTATGTCATTTTCAAGCCACTGTATTTTAGTGGCTTCGTAATCTCGTTTAAAAGCAAAGTTTTTACTTGATACGCTCACATCTACACCTGACCGTATTGCTTTATATGCCAAGAGTTCTAATTTAGCTAAATGCTCGCTTATATTCTCTTGTTTTTCTAGCCATGCTTGATTGAGTGTACCTAATAAAATTAAATGCTGTTTTAATGCTTTTATAATGCGATCTTTCTGTGGCGTTTTATCATCAGCTTGCGTATTAGCACTAGATAATAATTTATATATTTTCGGTAATCTTCTCATTATTTTAATACTTTCTTCGTCTGCTTTAATGCGTAATTCTTCGACATGATTGGCCCAGTAATTAAAATCTACCTTGGTCTTGGCACCACTAGTTGAGCCAAGAGTACCTACATGAATTAAACCACCTGATTGCACCAATGAGCCAAAAACTTTACCATCTGCTTTGTCATCTTCAATTTTACCTACCCATAAATTACCCTGAATAATCACTTGGCTATGAGAAATATATTGTATGATGTTAATGTTGTTTTTGGCGAAGATATCTGCATATTGAACGAATTGGGCATTAATATTGCCTTTTGCTTGAAGTATTGAGCTGTTTCTATATTTATTATCTTCTGCTACCTTTTTGCCAATAATACCCTGTGTTATCGCTATATTACCGCCAGCGACAATCATCGCTGATTCAACAATTCCGCCTATGATGATATCTTCACTTGCCGATAGCTCCATGCCTTCACACACATTACCCTTAACAAAAACCGATCCATCAAATCGGATATTACCGCTACTTACATCAATGTTTTCTATTTCTAATAGCTTGTGCACAGCAACACTGTCATCTAAATGTTTTGGCATACCGTCAGTGTTAGCAATAATCATATTATTGTGTTCATTTGAAAATGATGAGCCTTCTGCCTCTTTTATCGAGTACGGTTCACCTGGTGTCGCTTCGACAATATCTCCAAGAACATTAAAGCCTGCAATGCCCGCTGTCGGTGGAATTAATTTCGCTAATGGTTTACCTTTTTTCACGTGAACTAAATCGCCTAATTCATGCATGTCTACATTGCCATTTTCTAATAATTTAGGGCGTAGTACACGCTCAATGGGATCAGCGACTAAATACTTTATATAACCATTTTTACCATTAACGCTTTTATTACCTAAGGCAATTTCAGCAGAAATACTTTTGCCTCCCTTAAGTCGTATGCTTTGTTGCACGGTATTAACAAGGTTGTCTTTTATAATTCCCTTGATTACATTGTTTTCCTTTAGTATATCAAGAACACTGGATTCCTTAGGCTGCAGGCCACCGTAACCCGCTTTAATTTCTATCGTGGCAGACATGTTGTCAGGGCTTAAAGAGACTGTTACCGTGCTATCAATAGCGTTCGCAATAATGGCCGAAGCACTCGGTGCTTCTTTTTTTTCTTTTGTTTCATCATCTTCACTTTTATCATCATTTTCATCGGTTTTAGCCTTATTCACCTCTGTTAGAAGGCTTTCCATCGAGTCTTCAATAAGTAGAAAAGTTGAATACGGAGATGATTTAAATGCTTTTTGCATCTTTTTTAAGTTAACTTTAGGCTGTCCCTCTACCTGAGTGACCGTCATCAGTAAGTCTTTATCTTCATTTGGCAGGCTTAAAGTTATATCGCACATATATTTTTCGTCAGGGCAAAACTAATTACATGCATCATCACGTTAACGTTGATATTACGTATTGATAAATCGAGTAATTTAAGTGGGTAGTTATATTATTGTCAATAATTTCAATATTGACAAATAAATGGTGATAAATCTCGATTTGTATTTTATTTTTATTCGTTAAAGCTATTAGCGGTGAATTTAAGTCGTAATACTTGCTGGCCAGTTGGCTCATGGTATGACTCTGCTAAATATTTAAATCCGTACTTATCGTAAAATTTACGACCAAGTGAATTCGTTTTAAATACCTCTACTTCAAGATCCCCATGCAGCTCTTGTGCTTTATCCATTAATGCTTTACCTGCGCCAACACCATGATATTTAGGTTGGAGAAATAGTGCACCTACTTCATTCCCCATTAATGCGATAAAACCTTTAACTTCCCCGTTAAACGTTACAACCCAAGTATCAGTATTAGGAAGATAAATTTCCTCTGTATCTTTTCTTCCCTGAGTAATAAATTGATCAGACATAAATTCATGGGCTAATCGGGTCGATATTTCCCATGAATTTAATACCGCCTGTAAGTCTTCTTTTTTATATTGTCTAATAGTAAAAGTCATCGTAATTCCTAGTGTCTTAATTTATTACAGTGATTTTACTGATTAGTGAACAAGTATAATTGAATAAAAACGACAGTTTTTAGCTAAAATCAAAATCACCATAAATATCAATAGTTAGATCTCGATGTTTTGCGTATTCCCCTGGTGTTTTACCTAGTGAACTTTTTAAGTAGCGAATTAAGTGTGGTTGATCGCTAAATTCAAATTTTGCAGCAAGGTCGGCCCAATCAACAGCGCCATCATCTAATTTATAAAGATAATTTAGAATATTATCTAACCGATTCATCGACTGATATTGTTTCAGTGTTAAATGAGTTACTTTCAAAAAACTACGTTCAATTGTACGTTGGGAACGATGTAAGACCTTACCCATTTGAGCAATGGGTGTAGTGCCTAATAAAGGAAAAATATCTCTGACTAATTTACTGTGTTTGTCCTCTCTATTCTGCATTAGCCAAGGTTCAAGCATCTCGTCAAGCGTATCGCATACTTCTTGTGGTTTTATAACCGCGTTATGCAAAAGGCTTTCAACATTCAACGATTGAAAACCGTGTAATTTATTTATTTCGACAGCTGTTATTGTATCTAATTTTAAATTAGGTAATTGTGACTGTAATGAATACAAGCCACCTAGCTTAAATTTAATACCGATGATCAGAAAAGGATTGCTGTGATCCATAGTGAAAGTATTTAGGTGAGGGAAGATGAAATGACTACCATCACCTTTTTGAGCAACATTGTTTTGCTCATAGTGAAATTTATGATTTTGGCTGGAAAGTATTAAATGTGCGAATGGATCAGGATTTAACTTCGGATGATTATTACCCACATCACATTGTTCTTTTTCTAGAAACCAATAACATTCAACATACTTGGCTACCTTTGTATTTTTAGGAACAAGTTTCCAATTTTTCATATCGCTAGGTATAAAATAAGGTAATTACAATTCATGTTAAATTTTACTCACTATAAAAGATAAATCAACAGAGCTGTGTACTGGCTACTAAACACTACTGATTTTTAAAGTACTATAATGTGTACAGGTTGTACGAAATGCGTACAAATTTATACTTAAGTTAAACTTCATCATGCCGATACTTTTTATATAGGCTTTGATAAATTGAGGTAGATATTATGAGTTCATCAATTAATCCGAATGCATCATTTAGCCAAGATGTTCGTGCTTTGGCAAAGGCGCAGGATAAAAAAGAAAACGGCCCCATGGGACAGCATGTGTCGAATCTTGCACATGAGAAGAACATGGAAAAAGTACAAGAATCTAGCTATGCATTAAATAAACAGCAACTTAATGCTGTCATTATCGAATCATCGTTGCAAGTCAGTAGAACAATCGGCGACCAGCCACAATCATTATTGCTAAAAACTGCCTTACAGGGAATTAACGAAGCGCTGAAAGCGGGAGGCGTTGAGAGTAGCGCGGAAGAAACTTATGAGTCGGGTCTTGATTTCAGTCCTGAAGCAACGGCTGAGCGTATTGTTTCTTTAAGCACTCAGTTCTTGGCTTCTTATCGAGAACAGCACCCTGAAATGAGCGAGGAGGAATCATTAACGACTTTTGTGGATATTATTAGTGGCGGCATCGAGCAAGGTTTTGCTGAAGCGAAGGATATACTCGCCAGTTTAAATGTTTTAGAGGGTGATATTGCCAGTAATATTGATAAAACTTATGAGTTAGTTCAAGAAGGATTACAGTCTTTTGTCGATTCTTTCAGTGATACATAATCACTTGTATATTGTGTTCACGTTGATAATAAGCAAGTGAAACAGCGGTTAACGGGGGGAGGTGCTTTAGCGTTGGTATCCGTTATTTAAGGGCACATTACTAACGAAAAATAACTTATTAGTTCAGCCATAATAACTTGGTTACATGCCCCCAATAAACCAGACTTAATTTACTTTTATTAAGTCTGGAGGATGGTTGTTATGCTTAAGCCTCGTTCACAACTTCACAATTTAATTCTTCATAAAGCGTTTCAAATTGTTTGGTTAAGCTATGTTTAGGGGCATAATAAATAAGTGGACTTGCTTGTTGATGAGATTCTCTCATTTTAACCGAGCTAGTTAGCATTGATGGTAGCACAGGGTATTGCTCTTCAATCAACTCCTCTACTAATTTCTGTGGCAACTTTGCACGTGGTTGAAATTGATTAACAATAATACCTTCTATGTTTAAATCGTCATTATGATCTTCTTTAATTTCAAGAATTGCAGCTGAAACACTTGTTAATGAACTACGTGAAAAAGCATCACAATCAAATGGAATAAGTACGCGGTCTGTACCAATGAGTGCTGATTTAGTATAAAAATTTAAAGCGGGTGGTGTATCAATATATATTTCATCATAAAATTCCTCTAACTCTTTAAAGGCTTTTTTTAACGCGAAGATTTTATAACGAGATTCTAGCTTATGTTCTATTTCAGGTAGTCGTTTACATGCAGGCATAATGAATAAATTATCAAACCTTGTTTGAAAAACAAATTCATTGGCAGGTTTAGGTATGCCAAAAAAACCAACCGTTTGATCTAAAAAATCAGCGATTGAGACATCATAAACGGCATCACCTAACAAGTAATGAGTGGAATTAGCCTGTGTATCAAGGTCTATTACCAAAGTACGTTTTCCGCGACTAGCGCTAATCGCCGCTAAATTACACGTGATGCTCGTTTTTCCTACACCACCCTTTTGATTAAAAATAACTCTACGCACTGACTTTCCTCCCTAAAATAATGTAATTTACTATTTAATAAGCGTTAGTTTAAGCGATGATGTATTAAAGATACAGGCATACTTAAACTTTTACGTGTAGAGGAGTGACAGCCGTTATAGTTTAGTTATTCTTGAAAATTAATTTTCGTCGTCAATACATTGATGATTTATTTCTCGACCTACGAAACGTTGATCTACTAAACATTGATTGAATAAACCTAGGTTAATTACGGCTAAGTTTTTCTCAATTAAGCTGCACTTATCAACTAACAAACAAATGAACTAGAGAATTAATAACATGACTCACTCTCAAATCACTCAATCTTATTTGGCTGACTTAAATATTAAAGATCACTCGCTGGACATAGATTTTTTAAATGAACTGCAAAGTAAACATATTGCACTCTATAGTTTTAATAATCTTGCCGTGCTATTAGGGCAGGAATTACCACTAGATGTTGAATCGTTATTTCATAAAATTGTTGAAAGACGCCGAGGTGGTTATTGTTTCGAGCATAACAAACTGGTATTTAACGTGCTGTCGGAACTTAATTTTGATGTACGTATATTGTTAGCTAAAGTTATTTACAACCAAACTATTGAAGTGGCAAGAACCCATAGAGTAACGTTACTTAAGCTAGCAGGTGAAGACTATATAGTTGATGCTGGTTTTGGTCATTTTGGTGCTCGTTTTCCGGTAAAAATTGAACTTGGTTTGATCCAAGAACAGGGGGATGCTCAGTTCCGTATTATCAAAAATGACCAACATGACTATTGTTATCAAGTATTTAAAGATGGCGGATTCTTTACTCTATATACCTTTGATTTACATCACTATACCGAATCAGACTGTTTGTTAGGGCACTTCTATTCACATAAGCATCCTAACGCAGCTTTTGTTAATAATTTAGTGATCTGTCGTAAGTTTTCTAATGAAATTAAATCACTACGAAATAATGAGTATCATCATATAAAAGAAGGGATTACCGAAACAACGAGCATAACCAGTATTCAACAATTGCATCAATTATTAACTGACGTTTACCTATTAGATATTGATATCGCTATTTCAGAGTTCTTATTTCATAAGTTTATTACGCCGAAAGCTGCATAAACTACTGGGTAATAACAGATGAAATGTACACTAAGAGAGAACCTTACTTTACTGCTTTGGGTATGCTTGATGGCGTCTTCATTTGTGGTCTCAGAGCAATTATTACCTTACGCAAACCCTATTGCCAATACAGGTTTAAGGTTTATATTGGCAACAATATTGATGTTGCCCTTTATAGGGACAGCATTCATTAAACAACTGAATGCCAAAATACTACTTCGCTATAGCATCATCAGTATATTTTTAGTTCTATTTTTTGTCGGATTATTTGAGGCACTTAAAACCACCAATGCTATGCGTATTTCTGTTATATACACTTTATTACCACTACTCAGTGTTGTAATCGCTCATATCGGGCTAAAACTCGTAACACCAAATAGGCAAATAGCTGGTTTTTTGATAGGTACACTAGGCGCAATATGGGTATTGGTGGCGATTACACAAGAAAATTTAGTATTTTTTGAGTGGAGACTTGGAGACTACATATTCCTAGCAGCTTGCTGCTGTTTGGCATTACATGTGATTTTAATCAAAAAGTGGGCAAATGATGTACCGCCTCAGTTAGGCGCATTTTATATTATGCTACTAGGAAGCTTTATTTTATTACCCCTGCTAATTTTGGGGGGTGACTTAACTAATGTTGCTTGGCAACAAAGTAAATTCTGGCAAGCGTTATTATATTTGACGATTTTTACCACGATAGCGACTTTTTATTTACAACAATACCTATTAAGCAAAGTAGGTCCTAACCGTCTTTTAGGTTTTACTTACCTTATTCCAAGTCTTGTGGTTATACCACAAGGGGTAGCAAATAATTCTCAATTATACAGCGCGTTACCCGGAACAATGTTAACCTTCTTGGCACTTTATTTGATCTCCCCGAAGCATCGTTGATTTTTTTGACACTATATAATTGGATACAATAATTAAATGAGTTTGCAAATTCATATGGAAGACTTTGTTCAATACTTTTCAGGTACTAGCCTTGGCATCGATAACGCTAATTTTGATAAATTTGGTCTTAAGGGAAAACTCAAGCACTATAAAAAAGGTCAACAGCTAATTACTCAGGGTAAATCAGCGTCTAAGCTGTTTTTTCTCGTTAAAGGGTTTGTTCGCTATATGGGGGTTTCTCCTGAAGGTAAAGAATTTACCCAATCTTTTGCTAGTGCGCCAAGTATTTGTGGTTCAACAAGGGCGATGACAAGAAATGTAGATGCCCAGTTTAATATTGAAGCATTAGATGACGTGATTTGTTTAGAGTTTGAATGGCAGGTGTTTTTTGAAAAAATGAAATCACAAGCTGGCTTTCTATCAGCATATAACCGTTTACTTGAAAATATGTTCATTAAAAAAGAAGAGCGAGAATATGCTTTTGTACAGCAAAGTGCAGAACAACGCTATTTAACTTTCTTAGTGTAGATTCCACCCAAAACGGCCACGTGACCGAATAACATGTGCCAGACAGCCGATTGAAATGTGCCACCTGGCCGCTGATAATTTGCCACTACTGATATAATAAAAGCCTCAAATGAGGCTTTTATTATTTTCTATTATTCAATTTTAAGCGACTGATGAGATGGACGCTCCCAATTACGGCGTCAATGCGCCAAACTGGTTTTGAGAACTCAGTTAATTTAAGGAACGTCCGTCATGAAAGTTAGCACAATATCAATCGATTTAGCAAAAAACGTTTTTCAGGTCATGGGCTGTACGTCCACAGGTAAAGTTGTTTTTAATAAGCGGTTAAATCGATCTCAACTTAATCACTTTATGCAAATGCAACCTCCATGTCGTGTTGTGATGGAGGCCTGTTATTCTTCTCATTATTGGGGAAGAACGTTTGAATCAATGGGGCATACTGTTGATTTAATTCCTGCTCAGCACGTCACACCGTTTGTTCGTGGTAACAAAAATGATAATAATGATACCTTCGCCATATTTGAGGCAAGCTCTCGACCTTTTATTCGCTTTGTCCCGATAAAAACTCAAGCCCAACAAGAAACGTTAATCTTACATCGTTTGCGTGAAAGATTACTCAGTGCACGTATCGCAGCAAGTAATCAACTACGTGGTTTATTAGCCGATTTCGGTATTGTTTTTCCGCTAGGGAAAGTAGCTTTTAATGAAAAAATGCAAGAATTATCTATAGATGAAACATTATCCGCAACAATAACGTGGCTTGTTAAAGATGTTTATGCTGAATATAAAGCGTTAGCTTTACGTATTAAAGAGATTGAAAAACGATTAAAAAATGATATCGAAGTAAACCCATTAGGGCAAATATTATTGAGCATTCCTGGGATTGGCTACCTCAATGCCTCTGCCTTTGTTGCTTCAATAGGCAGTGGGCAAGCTTTCGCTAGTGCTAAAGAGTTTGCTGTTTGGCTTGGCATTACACCAAAGCAATTTGCTTCTGGTAATAAAAGTGTCATGGGAGGGATCAGTAAACGCGGAGATCAATACCTGCGTAAACAATTAATCCATGGTGCTCGCGCTATCATTAGTCATGCAGGGAAAAAACAAGATGCGTTAAGCTTATGGATAACTCAATTAAGGGCAAGAAAAACATTCAACTGCACCGCTGTAGCAACAGCCCACAAGTTAGCACGCATCATGTGGACATTATTACAAAAGTAATGTCATTACACACCTCAAATGGTTAAAGGTGCGTCATGAATTATTACCCGTTTTACTATCTAGCTAAGCCTGTCGAGGACAAAGGCCACGAGCCTGAGCGACTGTTTAGGAAGCTAGATAGTACCTAATTTATAAGGTAACTTTTCACAACTGTTGTTTATAAGATGAAAAAAAGGCACACGCCAACTAGAGCAAAGCCAGCGATAGGACAAGTATATAAAACACGTTTGACTGTTCAATGTATAAAGGCACTTCTAGTTCGCAAGTCATCTGGAGCATGGATAACAAACCATAGCTCGAATATATGTCAGTACAGTTTGCTTTAAGCAAGCACCGAGCCTGTCATCATAAACAGTAGATTGAGAGTATTTATGATCAACCATGTAAAGCATAATAGATCTTTTTATGTTTTTATTTCAGCTCGGCTTGACATCAAGGAAGCGTCCATATATGTCCCCGTTAATTCTGACAGATATAATAAAAAGCCTCAAAATGAGGCTTTAGTTATTTTCTAATTGATGGGTGCCCTAGTTATTTTTTGTATAAATTACTTAAAACGGCTCTGACCCCTTTTATTGCGATCCCTTTTATTTTTTCCATGATAAAGAAATCATAGGTTTCTCAATCTTTGAAGCTAACTCAAAAGAGCACAGCTTACTGCCTTTTCTGTTATAAATAGAAATAAAAAAATTCCAATAATTTATTGGGTGGCCAATTTTACTGGCTATTGACTGCAATATTCCCCCGTCATCTATTACGTAATCCGCAAAGGCAACGGCAATATAACTAGCTTCTTTATTAAATTTAATATCAAAAACAGTTTGCCCAATACCCAGTCCAACCTTACTTTCAATAATATCGGCTTTCATGTCAACTAAAATAAGTGAGTTAGCGGTATACGAGTTTTGCTTATAAACCGCCACAGCTAAATAATCATTTCTAATATCAAACGGTTTTCCTATTCTTGCACCTTCGGTTTTTTCAATTTCTCTAAAAGGCAAAAGTGTTTCACTCGAAAATTGATTTTCCCAAAGACTAGTTAAAACATAGTTATCTTCGAGCTCATTTGCGGATGACACCCCATTTTTTCCAATTATCTTTTCAAACGTATCGCCATCATCTGAATAAGCGACCTTTAGTGAGTTACTCTGTAAAAAGGTACAGGAACCTACCGAATTAGCGTAGCAGGGATTAGCAAACAGGAAGGTAAATAAAATTATTATTTTTTGCATCCGCATCCATCTCCAATAAGATCAGCACTAACAGCACTAACAGCAGTCGCAGCATTAACTGTTCTGCTTGATGGGAAATAATCACCATAAGCATGTGCTACACTTTCCATAGGGTGGTAAAGCCCATTAGATTTCATACCGTGCCAATGCTGTAAATTTCTATGGCCCACAGCTAAACTATCTTGCACAGCATGAAGAGCATTAGCTAAACCTTGCATGGTTCCAGAGCCGTACTCTCTTGCGATATATCGTTGATAATTTGATTTAGCTTGCTGCTTTGATATTAAAGGATTTGTCATATGATGCCAGTGAGAATTAGAAGCCACTTGAGCACCTGGGGCACTATCCACACCAACAACCATAGCCGCTAACTTATTAGCAGTTGCACTATCGCAACCTGCTGATGTAGCTGCTGCTACAGTAATATCATTATGTACTTGAGGTGACAATAAACCTAAAGGGTCTGTCCTGCTAACAGGATTTCCCCCAACATACCCATAGGTATTAATACCACCCATCAAACCAATAGGATCTGACTGAATATAACGCCCCAATTCTGGGTCGTAATCCCTAAAGTAGTTGTAAACTAATTTAGCTTCTAGGTGTGATTGTTCCTGCATTTTCGTGAGGTTTAAATTTTTGATTTACAGGTGTATAGGGAGAACTTTGGCAGTTGAATTAACATGTACATATCCTTGTATCATTTTAGTCTATATTTACATATTTATCGCGTTAATTAAAGTGGGTTGCTTTTACACAATCCACTTCGCAATTATTAGCTTCAGTCATTAAGAAGCTCATCCAATAAAGTTAGGTGATGTTGGTGATCATCTGGCCTCTTATCTTTGAATTTTTGAAGATTCAGCAGTTTCCATTTCACTGACGGGTATTGCTCGAAATCATAGATTGACCAATCAGGCTCTAACCTATTCAGACTAAGTAAAAAACGTTTGTCATTCTCATCTAGGCTCGCTTTTACCGTTTCAATTAACTCAAGCCTTGTTTGTTCAAAGTCATCATAGGTAAATTCAATTTTAGACATACCTTGAAATTGATTTTCATATGTCATTCGCTGATCAATTAAATTAGGATTAAGCATTTCATGAGTTGGTCTGTTGCTACAGACAAGAGAATATATAAGCCCTCGTTTAATTTCTTCAGAATACTTGTTTTCTTCGAGAAGAAGCTTAATATCAAACAAATCTCTTGGGTGTTGTCTATCAAGCGCAGCGCATATTTTCCCACCGTACAATTGCGCTAACGGTACAACCTGTATCGCGCAGAAAACATCAAACTGTTCTTGTGCTAAATCACATAAAGGCATCGTGTTATCTTCATCATTAATAACGCCACGACCAACCATATTCACTTCTACTTTAATTTGCACGCCATGCTCTTCAACCATGAGCTTACATATTTTATCTTTGTGTTCGACTCTCAATGAAGGACGTAGTGAAACAACACGAGACCCTATGTTTGCTAGAGCACCATTAATAGCATCAATACTTTCTTTGCGATCTTGAATATGAACATAAGTAAGATCTATATCAACAGATAGTCTTGGCATGTTTAAAACAAAAAGATTAATTGCTGTACCACCATGTAATGAAAAACAGCTCTCTTTTGCGACTTCAGGCATAACATCTAGCAGTAAACGTACCTGCTGAGTGTATTTTTCGTTCATGTGTGATTCTCCAGTTCCTTTGGAACTGTTATCTGGTATTTAGGAATATACGTGCCATCAGACACAACTTGCCGCTTACCTGTGCCAAGGTCTATTTTGTCTTGTTTAATATAAGTTACCCAATCATGACCTGCCTTTTCCGCCATATAAAGAAATAGTCGTTTTACCTTAACTGAAGTACAGTTTTCCAAAAGTTTTTGGATAGTCATTGGGCGTAAATTATTTAGTCCTTCTATTAACTCATAGATTTCAAGCAAAGGTTGTGCTTTAGGTGCCAGATACAAACATTCCAATATAGCGCGAGCAGGGCTAGATATCTTTATGGTGAAGCCCTTATGCTTGAATTCAGTCATGCCGATTTCTGGCGGTAAGAATGATGTTGAATTACATTCTAGCTTTACCCCCCAGTCATAGTTTTTAAACCATGAAGGTAATGACTCTGATGATGTTGAAAAAAGTTGTACTTTTTTGGCTGAAAACTCCAGATAGTGTGACTTCCCTTGTAAAATTAAAGCAGTTTTTGCTGCTGGGTGTATTGATAAGCCCAATTGGTTTTGCAATGCTTCAATACCGCCAAGATAATCTACTTCATCATCATTTCTAACTAATGCACCTCTTTCTAGCGCTCTAAACCAATTACTTTTTTTATACCGCTTTTGTAGATCAAGACTATATCCTTGCTCTACTAGCCAGGCAGAAGTTAACACAACACCTGATGGTGCTATAGATAGTAATTGGTTTATTTTACTTTGATTCTCGGTACTCATAGTACCAATATAGCAATAATTTTAAACTAGCACAATTGCTAGGGTTTATATTTATTTGATTTTAGGTACTAACAGTACCCAAATTATAATAAATATAAACTACCGAATATTGTTATCCATTCAAGAAATCACAAAGTAAGTTATTGGGGACTGAATTTGTTCGAAAAGGGATGTGTCTTTGCATGTACTCTTTTCAAATCTCTAATACTGACGAGGGCATATAATTGAGTGCTGCTAATATCTTCATGTCCCAATTGCTCTTGCACATATCGAATATCCGCACCATTTTGCAACATATGAGTTCCTGTAGCATATCTTAGCAAATGACATGCACCTTCTTCAGCAACACCAGATCTACGTACATATCCACCGACAAGCTCAGTTAATTTACTGCTAAGGATGCGTTTACCTGTCATGCCAAGAAATATCGCATCTCCACTTTCACTTGTTGCTAGCTCAGGTCTAATATTGTCTAGATAATCATTTAGAGCATCAATTGTTCTTTGCACAATTGGAACAGTTCTATCATATCCCCCTTTGCCTTTTCGAATAGTGGCGGTTAACTTCTTAGCATCAACATGTCGAATATCCATATTGGCTAATTCGCTTCGCCTAGCTCCTGAAGCATAATACATTTCAAGGATAGCTCTATCTCGGATACCAATTTTTCCTTTAACCAACGTTTGATTAATAATCAGTTCAATCTGCTCTTCATCAGGAACAAACTTTGGTAACCGTCTTCCTGTTCGGGGGAGTTCAAATTTAGCAAAGTAGTTATCAGTGATAACGTCGTAATAGAACATCCTGTCTAAAAATGTTGTTAAGGCAATCAAGCGTTGCGCTTGAGTAACAATGGACAATGGTTCGTTGTTCTTGGGTTTTCGATAAGCTGATACGCATTTGCGGTAATCCTCCATCACATACAAATCGATTTCTTGAATACGCGTGATTTTTTGTATCAATGCCCACCGAATAAACATCAAAAGCAAATTATTCTTCGTGCTAACGGTTGCGTTGCTTTGACCTCTCGCCATACTGTCTTCAATGTAAAAAGTTAAACAATCGGTTAAGGTGCTGAGATTTTTGATTAATGCTTTCATATTAGTTCACCATATATCGATGAGATGAATTGAGTAACTGCTGCAATTCATCTTTAGGGTTAATTTCATGAGTAATGAAACTATTCGCATCAAAGCCGTTGGGATATAACACCAGCATGACAGCGATGTATTTCTTCTTAAGTAGTTTTGCAATACGCCTAGCTTCAATTAAGGTGTTTTTGGTTGCCCCCATAGCTAAAAATATTGTTTTTATATCGCTTTCTCTGAGCAGGGATGCATGCTGCTCATTAAAATCACTACTATCAATCGTGGAAATCACATGAGTAAAGTCATGAACCCACCAACTCAATACATCAATAGGGTTCTTGCACAGAATTAGCTGCTCATTTCCCTTTAACGCTTGGATATTAAAGAAGCCTACATCCTGTGTTTTCCAGTGGACGTAATATCGAGACCTTGAATTAAGTTTTGGTGTTACCCGTCTTCCGTAACAACCCACAATGTTGCCACCTTGGTTGGTAATAGGAAACGTAATTGCGCCATAGAAAAGCTCATGTCCAGTTGACTTAAATAGTCCTAAACGCTGCAATGCACCACGAGTGGTTTCTTCTTCAGCTTTGGATAGTTGCTGAATGCGTAGTCCTAATTTTCTATTTGCGAAACCTAAATTAAAATGATGTATCACAGCATTATTTAGGATGCCGCGTTCATCAAGGTAACGGATTGCTCCCTCATTAGAATGTATTGACTCATGATAAAACTTTATCGCCATTTTTAGCATGGCTACATCACTTGATACTTTATTAAAGCTATACGAACCACGCTGATTAAGTGGTGATGGAATTCGTTCACCCACATTGATGTTTTCAAAATAATACATAGTGTAGTTCCTTAAGTATCATCTTCGATAGAAGACTGACGCGAATCATCATCGTCAATATTTGGGTTAATAGGCGTATCGAAAAGTATTCCACTGGCTTTGCCCATATTTTCATCAGGAAGCTCAGTAACAATATCAACCCTGTCACTCATAAAGTCGTCGCTAACCACAGAGGATTCATTAAAGTAGGGATCCCAATCCTTTTTCTCATAACAACAAATTAAATCAGCAAGCTTGTGAAGTTCATTACCTTGTGCAGAATGATATTGAGCATCCCAAAGCTGTTCGACACGATTCAGAGCGACATTTAGCTCTTCACTAGTTGTTATCTTATTTGCTAATAAAATATCACGAACGCCAATGCGAATATCGGGATCTTGCTTTAGTGTTTGTGCAACACCTTGTGACCGACTAATAGCACTGAAAGTATTGCGATACTTCAGGCTGTCATGAGAGTCATCAATGTCAGTGTTATCTAGAGGATCAGTAACAGTTAACAAATCACCACACATTCCGGCAAAACAATGTTGACACAAATCAATAGATATTTGTTTGCCATCGCCATGAAGTGAGCTATAGCCACATTGATGATTAATATTGATGAATTCATAGAAATCAGAATCGTTTATACACGCTTGTTGACCGCAGCCATCACATGTAAGCGATACCAGCTCATTCACTCGAATTGCTTTAAACTGTCTCATGACTCACCTCCATCTTTTATGCTCAATATCTTGCGAATTGACTCACCTTTTAAATTGATTTTATGAGCATTATGAATAATACGGTCAAGTACTGAATCAGCTATAGTTGAGTCTTGAAAGCACTCATGCCAAATGGTAACAGGGTACTGAGAGGTGATCAGCAATGAAGCATTTTGATCGCGCGACTCAATTAATTCAAAAAGTAAATGACGCTCAACTTTATTCATCAACGCGTTACCCCAATCATCTAACACTAACAACGGGGCACGATTGATACGACGCAGAAGTTGTTTTAATTTTTCATCTCGTTGAGCGGCAACAAGCTCTAACAACAAATGAGACATTCTAAAAAACAACACTGGAATATGTCTTTTTATTGCTTCTTGGCTAAGCATGCAAGCCAATGATGTTTTTCCTGTACCTGTTGAGCCGACAATAAGTAAATGATGGTGTCGTGCAACCCACTCACAATTAATGAGTTGATTAACCGCGTTTATTTTTAATCCGGGGTAAAGCGTATAATTTATTCCCTCCAAAAAAAGATCAGGATAACGCAATTTAGCCTGACGCTTTAACATCATAATGCGTTTATCAGAGTTAAACTGTGTTTGCGCATCTAGCAGTTCATTTAAACGCTCATTAAAAGCTATATTTTCATAGCTTGTTTGACTTTCTTGATATTCAAAATTATCAGCCACAGCATTAAGTTTAAGTGCTCGGCACTTTTCAGAAAGTGCATATTCTCATGCATCGCGATCACCTAATACCATCTAAGCCGATCACTCAATACCATCGATG
>JAWSUX010000212.1:0-14243 GCA_033852215.1 Colwellia sp.
GACTACTTAAGGCCATTCTTAACTGAGAGTTAACTCCTGCCTGAGAAGCAAGTGAAAAACCTACTAAGATGCTTAAAGGTAATAGAAAATATATTCCTAAATTAGTCAATTCTTTAGTACTCCGATTTTAACGATTATATGTGTTGTTCATTGCAAATTGTATATTATCATGTTTAAGGTTTCGGGATTTAACTTTGATGAACATAGGTAATGTTACTTTTAATTAGAGCTAAGGTGGTAAGAGTATGAAAATTCCATTTTGCTAAATAGAAAGTATGTATCAGATGGTGCTTTATCTACTTTATTTTCATTATGATAATAAAAAAGAGAGTACTATCTCCCTTACCTTGATAACCTTTTGTAAAAAGTAGTATTAAAATTTATTGTTAGGAAGTTACATGACCCGTTATCTTGCGCTTGATGCTTTTCGTGGTATTACCATTGCGCTAATGATTTTAGTGAATACACCCGGCACTTGGTCGCATGTTTATGCACCGTTATTACATGCAAACTGGCATGGCGCTACACCAACAGATTTAGTCTTCCCATTTTTCTTGTTTATCATTGGCTCGGCAATGTTTTTTTCTTTTAAAAAGAGTCACTTTTCTGCTACACCAGAGCAATTTGCTAAAATAATAAAACGTGGTTTCATCCTGTTTTTTATTGGTTTTATGCTTAATGTTATTCCTTTCAATACCAATATCGAAAACTTACGTATTATGGGGATATTACAGCGCATAGGTATCGCTTATACAATTGCCGCTTGTTTGATATTAGTACTAAATCGCACAGGGATTTTTATTGTTAGTGTTGTAATACTCATCGGTTATTGGGGGTTATTGTTAAGCATTGGTGAAGGCGCATTCACCATAGAAGGCAACATAATACGCCAATTTGATTTAGCCGTTTTGGGGGCTAACCACATGTATAACATGCGGGGTATTGCTTTTGAGCCTGAAGGTTTGTTAAGCACCATGCCTGCGGTGGTTAACATGTTATTAGGTTTTGAATTAACACGTTATTTAGCCTGCAGAGCAAACAAAAAAAAGGCTGTTATTAACTTAATGTCTATTGGTGGTTCAGCTATTGTTTTTGGCGCGTTATGGGGCTTGGTGTTGCCTATCAATAAATCGTTATGGACGTCATCTTATGTTATTTACAGTACAGGTTTCGCTTGTTTATTATTGGCGGCTTTTGTTTGGTTAATTGACGTTATGAAACAAAAAAAACTAGTAATGCCTTTGTTAGTTTATGGTGCTAATCCTTTATTTGTTTATGTGTTATCGTTTGCCGTGGTTACTTTTTATCTTAATGCTCATGTGGGCAATGTCACAATGTATGCTTGGTTGTATCAACAATTAAGTTCAGTATTTAACGCGAAATTAGCATCGTTTATTTTTGCCTTCAGCCATGTCGTGGTATTTTGGTATGTGTCATTAAAACTGTATCAACGAAAAATATTGATTAAAATTTAAGAGAAAAATTTCAGCTTTACTCATTTTATCTTAGAGGATGAAATACTACTCAAACTGGAAATAATAGCTATACTTCATTTAGTTACTTTAACGAAGGAGTAGGGCTAACGAGTGAATAAAGTTAAACTTAGTCAAGATGAAAACCTCTCTTTTAACATTAGTTATCAACTGCTGCCGCAAGAAGTTCAACGCTTAGATCTTTACTTTTCTTTGCCTGTTGAAATGGGTATTAGTCCGATCACGTTAAACGAAGAGGAATACTTCTACAGTAATATCAAAAGTCAAAGTGCTTATTATGCTGATCAATTGCATTTACCTTTAGTGCGAAGCCGCTTTATTAGTCAGCGTTTTGTTGGAGAAAAAGAAGGTGAGCAAAGTGATTACCGGTTAAACCTTAATTTATACTCTTACCAAGTTAAAATGGCGCTTGATGCGGATACCAAACAAACGTTAAAGTTAAAAACTGCAGAAGAGTTTTATCCGGCCGCCGTTGAGTTAGCAGAGCAAATTACCTCGTTAACTAAAAAACTGAGACGTTACACACCATCCGATAGTAAATTAAGTTCATTTTTTGAAAATGCTGATAATTATTTAAGCTGGCATATAGAACAGTCATTTTTGAAATTACTTAACAAAGGGCCTAAAAGCTCTGACTTTTCAGTAGAAAGAGAATTTTTGTTAACGTTTTGCCGTGATGAAAATACTCATCGCATTGGTAACAAATATAATTCACAAGTGACGCTTGATGATGCAAACCGCATTACCAATAAAATGCGGTTGTTAGAGCGACTAATAGAATACGGCGTAGTTTTTCAACGGCATACCCGTTATTTAAATGTTAATTTGAAACGGTTGGTTCGTGGTGTTGTTACAGCGTTTATTATGGCTTTCGTCATGTTTCTAGTACTTAATGCCCGTTCTAATTTTGCCGAAGTGACACTAGCGCTTGTTGCTTTTTTAGGGGCTATTTATGGACTTAGAGAAACGTTTAAAGAAGACTTAACCAATATTATCTGGCGAAAAATACAAAAGGGCAGACCTAAATGGCAGCATGTATTCACCCACAGCGTGAGTAAGCAACGTATTTTAAGCCAAATTTTATGGCTTGAATTCATCAATACAAAAGATTTACCGAAAACGGTAAATGCTTTATTTCAGCAGCGTAGACAACAAAATAAACAAGCGGCGCGTTTAATTCATTTTCGTTGTGATAATAAAGTATTAACAAAAGAATTTTTACCCGGTTATGGTGAAATTCAACAAAGCATTACGTTCAATTTGACCCCTTTCGTACGTTTTTTGAAAAAAGGAGCGGGGCGGTTATATGGTTTGGACGGACAAAAAATTTCTAGCCAAGGGGTAGAGCGTCGATATCAAATTAATTTAATATTACGTCATGTTACTAAAAATGGGGATGAATTAAAGCGTTTTAAAATCACACTCAATCGCTCTGAAATAGTCAATATAGAGGCGTTGGAGTTATAGAAAACTTCCCCATAATAATTAACGCTCGTTACCGCTATGTTTTGCTCAAACAGAGTAATCCATGATGATTTACGAATGCTTTTATGTCACAGTGCGCGCGGTTTCGCTTCGTTACACCTTTTCGCAAACAATTATCAGCGCCTTACATGGGCATTGTGACCCCTTAATGAGTGTGCATGAAATTTAAAGATATATTTTTAGCGTTATTGGTCGCCTTTATTTGGGGAATAAACTTTTCTTTTATCAAGATTGGTTTAGAGGAACTACCACCGATACTTTTTTCTGCCTTACGTTTTGCTATTATCGCGATCCCTGCTGTTTTCTTTATTCCATTCCCGAAAACGTCTGCTTGGCATGTTCTCGGTGTAGGTTTGTTTTTAGGTGTATTGAAATTTGGTTTATTATTCGTTGCAATGAAATCAGATGCCTCTGCGGGCCTATCATCACTTGTACTTCAAGCTCAGGTATTTTTCACTATTGGCTTAAGCTTTTTATTTTTCAAAGAATTAATTAGTAAAGTACAATTGTTAGGCATAAGTATTGCTGCAATAGGTTTTAGTTTTTTCTTTTTTAACTCAGGCGGAAATATTACCACAATAGGTCTGGGACTTATTTTACTTGCCGCTTTATTTTGGGCAGTTGCAAATATAATTATGAAACAGATTAAGCAAGTTAATTTATTGCACTTTATGGTCTGGGTCTGTTTAATCCCTCCTATCCCACTGCTAGCCTTATCGTTTTTTATGGAAACTAATGACCCTTTAGCTGCAGTGCTCTCTACAACAATAAACACATGGGGATCACTCGCTTTTGTGAGTTATATTTCTACTTTAGTTGCCTTTGCCTTTGCCTTTGCCATTTGGGGCTTTTTGCTCAAAAGTTATTCTGCCGTTTCTGTAACACCCTTTGCACTATTAATTCCTGTTGTGGGGATAATGACATCAAGCCTCATTTTAAATGAAAGGTTAAACTCTACCGAGGTAACAGGTGCTATTTTAATTATGCTTGGCTTAGTGTTTTGTGTTGCAGGGAATAAATTATCACTATGGCCAGTTGTTCCGGAAAATTAAAACAGAACAGTTGAGAAAAGCATAAAGAACCAGGAAAGGTAGTTTTTCTTGTCCAAAAAGGTAGAATTCCTAGCTTTCACGAGTCATATTGTAATCCATAATATTTCCTTTGGGGAACATGTAATACACGTTACAATATTAAATATAATTTTTTACAATAAAAATAGGAAATATTCATGAGTGACAAGATTAGCCATAAACAATTGATAAAAAATTGGCATATTCCACTCTCTAAAAATCACAAAATACTAGGAGAATGTTTTGATGAATTAAAAACTTTTGGACTTGAACAAGATGATATTCCTCTTATTGTAAAGTTAGTTGAAAACCCATCTTATGATTGGTTGCCTGGTTTTGATATTTTTAATGGAGCAACCAACATAGATCAACATGACTATATTCATATAATTTTAGGTAGAGGTGTTCAAGTAAAAGATGAAGCCTTCGTATTAGGGTTTACAGCTGGGTCAACTAATAAAGTATCAACTACTGAAGAGCGCCTTTACGCATTTTTTTCTAAAAATGTTTATCCCAAAAATTACCAATTTAGTAATGATGATATTCATGTATATAGAGATGCTGTAAAGCTTGGATTTATTAGTGATTGCAAACCTCTTGATAATGTTGACTTTAAATCCATGAGGCATATGACTATCGGAGATGTACGAAGAGAATTAAATATAGAGGAAGATTTATTAAGGGCTTACTACAAAATAGAGCAATCCAGATACCCAAACGCCTTTGAATGCCAAAGAAATTTGTAAACTCCTAGTGATAATTATATAGACCATCACTAGGCACTAAAACAACATAAAGTTTTAAGTAGCTTTACTGGAATACCATGGGTAGGCTTTCTTAACGATAAACCTTAATAAGAAATCTAATAAAACACCCAATAGCGTTATCCAAATAACATAGGGAATAATCACATCCATATTCATATACCTGCGCATTAAGAATATGCGATAACCTAAGCCATCGGTCGATGCGATTGCTTCTGCTGCAATCAAGAATAACCATGCTCCCCCAAGACTCAACCTTAATGCTTCAAGCAATTTAGGGATTACTTGAGGCATAATTACCCTATAAACTAAGGAAAAGCCATTGGCTCCTAATGTTTGAGCTTTAATTATTGTTTCTTTAGGAATGTTTGAAACATACAAAGTAATGTCTCTAGTTAATATAGGTACCGTCCCTAGAAAAATTAACATGACTTTTCCTAACTCGCCAACGCCAAAAGCAATAAAAAGAACGGGAAGAATCGCTAGTGGCGGTATCATCGAGATAAAGGTCACAAACGGATTCAATAAGGCGCGTGTGCCCTTATATAATCCCATATTTAACCCTAATAGTAATGCGACAATCGTCGCCATACTAACACCGATAAAAATACGCCATAAAGAGGAAATAGTGTCCTTAAATAATAAATAATCACCCGTGCGTCTGTCTTCCTGAAACGCCATTCTATTCATAGCTGAAGCCATTTGAGAGAATGAGGGTAATAACTTATCACTAGGGTTTTCTGCAAGACGAGCCTCGGAGCATAGGAAATATATTCCTATCACCAACAAAAAAGGTAATAAGGCTAATAACCATGAATTCATCTTAGAAGGATTAGCATGAATACCTAGAAATTGTGGTTTAAGCATTTTAATTCCCTGTAACACTGTAACCAAAGTTACAGTGCCGCATTTAGTTTTATAGTAGACCTTTAGCAGCCATGTTCATGTATGTACTATCAAAACGTAGCTTTATATTTTTTTTGTTTCCTAGGATTTTACCACTTGGAAATTCTATTCCAACAAAATTAGGATCAGCAGCACCGTTTCCAAATAAACCATGGTCGAATGAAAAATTTCTCACATAATCCATTGTTTTTAAAGCTTGCTCAGACTCAAAAATTTTAGCTGCACTTTCAGCATCATAATACATCCGAGTCGTTTTAAGTTGAGCCTTAAACTCATCATCGGTTGCGCCAGCGTTTGCAGCCATTAATGAAATTAAGCGAGATGCTTCGCTATCACGTGAACTAAGTTTTTCCATCAGCTCATACCAAGCGCCAGTAATGGCCTTTTTAAATTTTTCATCTGAGTTTGTTTTAACAATCAAAATATCCATAATTTCTTCTGGAATTTCACTGGAATCAAATATTAAATTGGCATTTTTAGTATTTCTAACCACTTGTAAAGGAGGGTTCCAGGTCACAGCGGCTCCATTTTTTTCTGATAGGAATACTGAAGCGATATCAGCATCAGAAGTATTGATAACATTTAAATCACGTTCATTCATGCCATTTTTCTCTAACGCACGTGAAAGTAAATAATGTGAAACTGAGAGCTCAACAAGTTTAACGTCTCGCCCTTTAAGGTCTTTAACACTATTACCATTTTTAATGACAATACCATCGTTACCATTAGAGAAATCGCCCATGATCAGCGCAGTAGAATCAACACCACCAACAGCAGGAATAGTTAACGCATCCATATTGGTCATAGTACAAGCATCAAACTCCCCCATAGTGTATAAATTAATTGATTCGATATAATCATTAATTAATGTTACTTCAATATCCAAATCATACTTGTCTTCCCATTTTTTCAATATACCTGTTTGCTCTAACAGAGCATAAGGTTCCCAACCAGCATAATGAGACCAACATACTTTGTACGTATCTTTTGCTAATAGGTTATTACTGAATAAAGCACTTAACGCAAGAACAGAAACCGTTGCGATTTTTTTTAAATTCATTTTATTATTCCTTTATCTAATTAATTTCTTAACAAAGCGCTATTTTTAAATCTTCTCTCACAGCATGGCCTTTTTCAACACGCTGTATATTCTTATCCATTTCATCTGTAGCTGCTTTCATTTCACTAATGCCAGCCTTCATGCTCTCAATAGCGTCAGTCCGGTAATTACTAACTTCATCCATTGCTTGAATAGTTTTAGCAAAAACGTTTTTCATCACTTCTACTTGAATATAAGGTTCAGAGGCTTGCGCCATCACAGCTGTACCTTGCTCTAATAAACTTTCACTAACATCGGTGATCATCTTTTCGGTAACCGCTTTAGATGATTGCAAAGCAACAAGTACTTTTTTTTGTCTAGCTAGGGCAATAGCCAAAGAAGTCGCAACGCCTAATGCGACCATAGTATGCTGTAATGCACGGCTTACACCACGGATCAACTCATCATTTGTTTTAATAATAAATTCGCTAGTAACCCAAGCCTGTTGATAAACACCTTTAGAAGTCAGTAAATCTTGAACTCTTTGTTTGGCATGAAATAGCACCTCATCTCGTAAAAAACGTTTTTTATCCTCATCAACTACAATATCTACCCGTTTAGTAAACTCTTGGTCAACATAACGAGCAAACTCAATTCGGTCATCTAAAATAAATAGAGTTTTTCTGTACCTAACCTGATCGTCTTTTAACGTAATGTTATCTCGTTTAAGCTTGTCTTTACCCTGCGTCAATCCAGTTTCGATGCTTTTGATAATTGATTCTGTTGACTGATATTTGGCAATCCAACGACGCATTGGTGTTGGTACGCCGATAATTGCTAACAATTTCCTAAAACCAGACAAATTAGTAAAATCGTAACCATTAGGATCGATATCTCGGGCAACTTCCTCTAACCTCAACAGATCATTAGCTACTTCACTGCCATTTTCTGCATCAGCCATTAACTCCGACATTGGAGCCTGTAACAACTTTGATTGTTCAGTTAAAATAATTTCAGTATCACTACCAAGCGTCCTAACTTCATTGGCGACAGCGGTTTGACTGTCTAGATCTCTATTTTCAATAGAAAAAACACTTTCAATCCATTTATCAGCTTGCTCTTTATGTGTATCAGATAATTTTATTTCGTTATTTGTATTTTTAGGTGTAATTAATTCTTGTTTCATCTGAGTTAATGACGGCATCGCCAATGGTTTCTCTTTGGTCATTACATTTACATCCATTTGTATACTCCTGTTAAATATTTCTAATATCGTATTTTTCTGTTCGATTAATTAAATGAAGGATCTCTGACATCGCGGTATCTAACCGAACATCTGATAGACCTTCCCTTGTTTTTATCGATCCTAATTTACTGGTTAGTTCGTCCAACTTTGTCATGACCTGTTCGTTAAGTGAAAGCACCTCTAACATTTCGGCTTTAGCTGAATCATATATCGACAATCGTTCATCAAGAGCTAATTTAGCCGAATCATCTAGAGACGTGTCATTTAGCTGGCTTTTAATATGTACTGGATTAATCGCCTCTACGCTATGCCACAGCATGATTAGCGCTCTTAGATTATCAACGGCTCCAAAATATAATTGCTCAGCACTAGTTAAATAGCGTTTATGGGTTACTTCATCTTTATCAAATTGAAGATTTAAAACATTGCTAAAAGCACCAAACTTTGTTTGTAGTTGATCTAACTGCTTAAGCCCTGACTTATCATCAAACTTGGTTAAACCGCCCAATACTTGTGTTTCAATAGCTTCACGTTTTTGTTGAGTTTCTAAGCGTACTTTTTCAATTATTTTGAGCATGGCTTTGTGGCGACCAATCGTCGTTTTCGAAATGAAGTAACCAGTCCCTGTTATAGCGCTAAGACTAGCTCCGCCAACAAGAAATAAAAACAATTCTGAAGAAGCAAACAATCCAGCCGCAATCCCACCTAAGACAGTAATCACAGAAGTAGATAGAAACAAACCATTGTTCATTATCTCTTTCTTTAATCGACTACCAATTTCACTTTCTGTTAATTGAACATTTCTCTCAGAAGACATTTAGATTGCTCCTGATTTAAGCACTAACTCAACACGAGGCAATCTATACTTATATGAGCGATTTCCTTCTCCTGATAATTTCGCTAACGGTTCATCAGAGCCCATACCTTTAGCCAATAATCGATTCGCTTCAATACCATGAGTAATCTTTAAGTAACGAATAACAGCATCGGCTCTATCAAACGATAAGGCTTTATTCGCTGTCTCATTACCTTGTGGTGCTGTATGACCCTTTACTAAGATCCTAAAATTAGGGTAATGAGATAAATCTTGTGCTGCTTGATCAAGTTTTCTTTTTGCATCTAAAGTCAATTGACTGCTAGAACGAGCAAACTGCACTTTACGCACTTTTAATGTACCTACATCACGAAGGCTGTCCCACTGGCTATCAGTTAACGCTTTAACCTTTCCACTTTTTCGACTTTGATGTGCTACCGCTACGGTACCTACCAAGTCTTGAAAAACTTCTTCAATGAATCTACTTTGAGTTATGGAATATGGATTTTTATCGGGCAATGGATTGCCTTTAGTCACTTTCGTCTCATCGAGAATATATAAAGCACTATCAATAGCATCCATTAAGTACTCCCTATCAGTTAAATTACCAACCGTTGAAAACCAGTCGTAAGCGTTATCCGTTAGCGATGTCCATTTAACGCCTTTAAGCATTGATTGCACAGCACCTGTTTTAAGACCCGTTTCTTTAGCTAATTCCCTTAATAAATTATCTGGATTTTCTTTATAGAATTTCAATGATTGAAAATAAATTTTCAATACATTCTTTACCACGTCAGGTTTACGATCAGCAAAATCACGATTAACAAGCAGCACATCAACAATGAGCTTTTCAGTATCTTCGCTACCAATAATTTTTTTAATTCCTTTTACTTGTAGAGCTTTAGTAACATCAGGCTCCCATAACACTGCAGCATCGACTTGATGGCTAAGTAACTTTTTTGCAGCTTCTTCGGAGCCATTGGTTGGCACTAACCAAGAACCGCGTTTTTTAAAGTTTTTAACATCAAAATGAACGGCCAACGAACGAACCAAATGCTCACTTGGACTATCTTGGGTTAACGCTACCCGTAATGATGGATTATTCTTCAAATCATCAATAGATGACACGACATCTTCAACGGCTAAAAGTGCATCACCACCTTTTGATTCATCAATAACGGCAATAATCGTTCCAGGAAATTGATACCCTTTACCTAGTGCTACATATGCATCGACAGTCGCTACAGCAAATTGTAATTCGCCACTTCTCAGTTTTGAAAAACGGGCGTCTAAATCGGCATTATCATTTTCACAAGTTGCCCTTACGCCAATGTTACGCATTGACGCACGGTAGTTTTTACTACACAGCAAGTAGTAGCCAACCCAACTGTCTACTCCTATTTTGACAGACTCTTTCATTGAACCGGCATCAGAAGTAGCAACTGTCATTGAGGTGCTTTGCTCTAAAGTGAATATTTTCAATCCACCCAGGGCCAAAACACCTACGACCACAGCACCTAAAGCAAGTGATTTACGACCCATATTTAACTTCCTTGAAATTGTGTCGTATCAAAACTCTCTGCTTCTGCTAATACAGCTTTTAAACTATTCACAAGCTGAGTAGAGCTTGATGCGCTACTATAATTGACCACACCTTGTTTATTCAATGCATGTGAGGAATTTAAACAAAAACCAATAGTATGAATATTAATTGGTGTTTTTTGAGTGATGCTGTCAACCATATCTGTCATCAATTTTTGATCACTAGCTGCTCCATCAGTAATAACCACCAAATGATATTCGCCATACCCTTGTTGTTTTTGAGCCTGCGTAGTAAGTTTTTGCAAGCCTGTTTGCAACGACTGGCCTAACGGGGTTGTCCCCCCCGCTTTTATTGTATTTATAGCAGCTGATAAAGTAGAGGGATTAACTTGCTGTATTGCACTAGCTTCATTCAAGCCTTTATTATCAAACACGAGTAAGCCAGCATTTACATTTTTAGGCAATGCATCGAAAAACTGTCCAACTGAGTGTTTTGCTGCATCAACCCGTCGTTTACCCTCTCCACAGCTTTTATCGGCCATTGAGCCACTACCATCGAAAATGACATAAAAATTTCGTGCTTGTAAATTTTCGGAGATCACAACATCATTTGGTGTACCACCTGGCCATGTTTGATCCGCTCCACGTAACGCATAAGCTTGTTTGGCGTTTATGTTGGCTTTTATGTTTTGAACATTGTTAACTACTTCTTTCTCTTGCCCACAAGCAACTAATGAAAGTACACATGTTATGGCTAATAATTTCTTAATCATTTTATTACTTCCTTATAATGGCATGAATACGTCTTCTTCAGCTTCAAGTTGAATAATCCTAAAGACTACTCGCATATTCGATAACCATTCGTTTTTCGTTTTAGGAGCACATGGATCTACACCACAAATATGTGTTTTAGGGTTAGCAATACCATGACCTATCACGGCAAACTGCGAAGAATCCATAACAGCTCTTTTATCTATCCCGTATCCGACAATCGCATTGCGAACTTCTTGAGCTCTAGTCATTGAAAGGTTTTTAGCACTTTGCTTAATTTGATTTAGCACATAAACAACTTCACCTTCTTTCTTTTTACGAAGGTAGCCCATTGGATCAGAATGACCTTCTACAGTAATAACAGCTCCACCATAAGTAGCAGCCATCTCAACTACACGTTGGAATTGCTCTTCGTATAAAGATTCATTGAATGCTTTTTGATTTGGTTTGAAGTAAACTTCAAATTCAAAAATAGTGCCCTCATCGAGAGAGTTCTGTTTCTGACGACGTTCAATAACGCGTGCAACTGAATTGGAATTAAATTTTGGTTTGTTAACTTCTACTGGAGCAGTTATACCACTAGCCAATAATGCATAATTTAACTTAGCTTTAAGTACCTTTCCTGGAGATTTAATAACACCTAAAGCTTGGACACCGGCAGCAGACTCTTTAACTATTTGTTCAAAGTTACGAAAATTATTATCGTTTTGAAAAAACTGCATGTTTTGACTAAAACCTGCAATTTCTGCATCCAACAATAAGCCTTCAGTATCAGCTATGGCATCAGGAGCATCTAATAACAAACCTGCGGAGGCTCTCATTACGTCATCATAATCATTGCCTTTTTTAGAGGATAGTTTTTGTAATTTTTCCTGGGCAAGAAATAAAGAAGAGGCAACAGTCTCAACCTCTTTTTTATGTGCATCATAATAATCTTTACGCACAGCATAAACATCAGCAATAACTCGGTTAGCTGTTTTGGTCGACAGTAAAATATGAGCTCCTTTTATTGAGTCTTCCGAGCCATCACCAACATTACCACCGGACGTCATTGCTAACCCATCGGGGATAATAACAAAAGCTGCATCGACATTTTCTTGCGTAAATGCTGCCATAGGTGTTTCATCAGTTCCCGTTAAGTCACGCGTCCAGACAAACTTGTTATCTTTAATGTTACATCCAGCATCAATAAGTACTTTATATGCATAATTTAAGTGTGGCCCATCATAATTAAGGGCTATTTTCTTCCCACACAAATCAGCGGCTTTTTTAATGTTTGATTTAACAACCAAAGCATCACCACCAGCTGACCAAGTTAATTGATAAAAAACAACGGGAGTTAATTTTGCATTATCTTTTACTGCAGCTGCTGCCATATTGATCATAGACATGGTACCGCGAAGATAAGGCGTTTTACCTTGGATATAATTTTTTAACTGCTCTTCAAATACATCTTCACGTTTAAGTTGATAACGAAGTCCATTATCTGAAAATAATGAACCATTAGTGGTTATATCTTTATTACCGTTAGCGAGAATTGTCGCAATATCCCCACCCCATGTAATGATTGGCATTTCATAAGGACCAGATTTTACATTATGGGCTCGAGGTAAGTTTCTTTGTTCAACGGGGGTAACGCTTAAATTCGTTACCGCGTGTGCTGCCAATGGCAGGCAAAACATCATTGCAATCAGTTGCTTTTTCATTTTAAGTTCACCTTTATTATTCCGTTCTGTAACTATCGGGATGTTTTAAATTAAATTCTTTCATATGTTGTAATACATCTGGATTAAATGCTTTTTCTCGCACGTTTCTAATGAGGTCTTGAAACTCTGCACTATGTTTAACATCTGTTGATGTAGCCACTGTCTCTAGCTCGTGATCTTCGACTATGGTTGCTCCATGAAGATAATTATCATCTCCACTGGTGTAATATTGACTTAATGCAATTAGACGAGTCCCTACAAAACACGCTTCTTCAAGAGAATGAGTAATAAATAGCACCGTTAGTTTCATTTCTTCCCATAGTTCTAATAAAAATAACTGTAATTCTTCACGAGTATCAGGATCTAAAGCACCGAACGGCTCGTCCATGAGTAATATTTCAGGATGAACGATTAAAGTTTGAGCAATAGCTACTCGTTGTTGCATTCCACCGCTAAGTTGGGATGGATATTTATTTGCAGAAGAACTTAACCTAACACGTTCAAGGTAATACATTGCTTCTTCTTTAATTTGCATTTTTGTGGCTTTTTTACCTCTCACACCTAAATAAGCCGGTCCCATCATTACGTTTTCTAAAACGGTTAAATGTGGGTATAACGAATATTTTTGATATACCACTCCACGACGAGGGTCAGGTAAACCAACGGGTTTATTATTTAGTAATATGATGCCGGAGTCTGGCGTTTCTTGACCTAATACCATTTTTAATAAAGTACTTTTACCACATCCTGATGGGCCAACTACAGAGCAAAACTCCCCTTCTCTAATAGTTAGGTCTACATTTCTAAGAACTGTTTTACCATCATAAGCTTTGTACACATCCTGTATTCTTAGTAATTTACTATCAGTCATTTCATGGTCCATAAATTTCATATACTAACTTCAATTGTTCTTCCCAAAACTCTACTTTTTCCATATGCGTTGCTGATGATTCCAATAAGCCTAGAGTGGTAGCATCCTCAAAAAAAGATTGAGTTGGTATATTCTCATTACGGCTAACTACCACAGCACTTATTAAACAAGGGTTACCACCATCAATAGTTTCTTCGTAAGATTTATGTGACAACTCAACTAAGACCTTACTAATAAATTTTCTATCAGGTGGCGATTTCCAATCCATACCCGCTTCATTTAAAGCATCAGAATAAGACGTTTTTTTATTATCTCTGGCAAATTTTTTAACATGGCTGGCAATACTTTCTCGCCTTTTTTGCTTTAAGATAAGTAAACGCTTCACACCTCCTATTTCTACACCTTGAAAAGTTTTTCTAACAGGTTCTGTAATAAAAAACGTTTTCTCATTCAATTCTCCTGTTCCTATCCGCTGCTTTAATGTTTGAGCAGTACTTTCTAAAATACTAATTGCTGCTTGCATAGGGATGAACTCA
>JAWSUX010000213.1:0-3828 GCA_033852215.1 Colwellia sp.
TTTTGCACTAACCATTTATCGCGAGACATTGAAGTTAAATCTGACTCATTCAAACCTGCAGATAATAATAACTTCTTAGTACGAGCATAAATACCATCTTCAAAGATGCTTAGTTCGTCGCCAAGATCTTTCTTAACTTCATTAAGTTGTAATTGTTCAATCTCAACGGCACGCGCATCTTTTTCAACGCCGTCACGGGTAAAGATTTGCACATCGATAATAGTACCTTTAACAGAGTTTGGTACACGTAAAGAGCTGTCTTTAACATCCGCTGCTTTTTCGCCGAAAATAGCACGTAATAATTTTTCTTCTGGTGTTAACTGAGTTTCGCCTTTAGGGGTAACTTTACCCACTAAAATATCACCACCGTTAACTTCAGCACCGATATAAACAACACCAGCTTCATCTAGCTTTCCTAAAGCAGACTCACCAACGTTTGGAATATCAGCGGTAATTTCTTCACTACCTAACTTAGTATCACGTGCAATACACGTTAACTCTTGAATATGAATAGTTGTAAATCTGTCTTCTATCGCAACACGTTCAGATAACAACATTGAATCTTCAAAGTTGTAACCATTCCACGGCATAAATGCGATACGCATGTTTTGGCCTAATGCCAATTCACCCATATCAGTTGAAGGACCATCGGCTAATACATCACCACGAACAACTGGCTCAGCCATACGACACACTGGACGTTGGTTGATACATGTATTTTGGTTTGAACGTGTGTATTTAGTTAAGTTATAAATATCAATACCCGCTTCACCAGCGTGCATTTCATTTTCGTTAACTTTTACCACGATACGTGATGCATCAACATAGCTCACTACACCGCCACGCTTGGCAACTGCAGTAACACCAGAATCAACAGCAACTACTTTTTCCATACCAGTACCAACAAGCGGTTTATCAACTCGTAAAGTAGGTACAGCTTGACGTTGCATGTTTGAACCCATCAAGGCTCTGTTTGCATCATCGTGTTCAAGGAATGGAATAAGTGACGCCGCAACAGAAATAATTTGTTGTGGTGAAACATCCATATACTGAACCTCAGCAGATGATTTTAATGTAAATTCATTTTTATGACGACAGTTAACTAAATCTTGCGTTAACTTCTCTTTATCATCACGTTCAGCGTTTGCCTGAGCAATTACAAAGTTGCCCTCTTCTATCGCTGATAAATAATCAATTTCGTCAGTCACTAATCCGTCAACAACTTTACGGTATGGCGTTTCTAAGAAACCAAAGTCATTGGTACGTGCATAACAAGAAAGCGAGTTGATCAAACCAATGTTTGGACCCTCTGGCGTTTCGATTGGACAAACACGACCGTAATGCGTTGGATGTACATCACGTACTTCAAAACCAGCACGTTCACGTGTTAAACCACCCGGCCCTAAGGCAGAAATACGACGTTTATGCGTTACTTCAGATAACGGATTGTTTTGATCCATAAACTGTGACAATTGTGACGAGCCAAAGAACTCTTTCACAGCCGCAGAAATTGGTTTAGCGTTGATTAAATCTTGTGGCATGATTGCATCTAAATCACCAAGACTTAAACGCTCACGTACTGCACGCTCAACACGAACAAGACCAACACGGAATTGGTTTTCTGCCATTTCGCCTACAGAACGAATACGACGGTTACCTAAATGATCGATATCATCAACTTCACCTTTACCATCACGAATGTTGATTAAGGTTTTCATTACCGAGACAATATCTTCTTTTGATAAGATACCGCTGCCAATATCATCTGCGTTGCCAACACGACGGTTAAACTTCATACGACCAACAGTCGAGAGGTCATAACGTTCAGACGAGAAAAACAAGTTATTAAATAACGTTTCTGCAGCATCTTTTGTTGGTGGCTCGCCAGGGCGCATCATACGGTATATTTCAACTAACGCTTCTAGCTTGTTAGTTGAATTATCAACACGAATGGTGTCTGACATGTATGAGCCAACATCAAACTCATTCATGTATAAAGTAGATAAGGTCTTATGACCTGCTTGGCTTAATTCTGCCAACATTTCTAAAGTGATTTCAGCATTCGCTTCAGCGATTACTTCACCCGTAGATTTATCGATATACACTTTTGATAAAACTTTACCTACGATATATTCCGCAGGTACTTCTAATTTTTCAATTTTAGCTTTCGATAATGCACGAATATGACGGGCTGTAATACGACGACCCGACTCAACTAATACTTCACCTTTCTTGATTGAAAGATCAAAAGTAGCTGTTTCACCACGAAGGCGTTCAGGGATAAGATCCATGATTAACTTATCACCTTTAATGGTGAAATCAGTTGTATCATAGAAAATGTCTAAAATTTCTTCAGTAGAAAATTCTAACGCACGTAACATGATTGACGCAGGTAATTTACGGCGTCTATCTATACGAACGAATAAGTTATCTTTTGGATCGAATTCAAAATCTAACCATGAACCGCGGTAAGGAATAACGCGTGCGTTATATAATACTTTACCCGATGAATGCGTTTTACCTTTATCATGATCAAAGAATACACCTGGAGAACGGTGTAATTGTGAAACGATAACACGCTCAGTACCATTAATTACAAAAGTACCATTATCAGTCATCAACGGGATTTCGCCCATGTACACTTCTTGTTCTTTGATATCTTTAACAGTACCTGCTGCGGCTTCTTTATCGTATACCACTAAGCGTAATTTAACGCGTAATGGTGCAGAATAAGTAACACCACGTATTTGACATTCTTTCACGTCAAATAACGGCTCGCCTAAGCGATAGCTTACATATTGTAGTTCAGAACTACCTGAATAAGCCTTGATGGGGAAAATAGAACGAAAAGCAGCCTCTAGACCGGTTTCACCTGTTGTATCAATATCAATAAACTTGCGGAAAGAATCGAGTTGAATGGACAATAAGAATGGATATTCCATTACTTGTGCACTTTTACCAAAGTCCTTTCTAATTCGCTTTTTCTCAAAGTATGAGTAAGCCATGGGGTTCCTCAGCTTGCTGGTTATGGCCAAATCTGTCTAGCGGGCATAGCCCACATAGACAGGTTATTTCGATAATATTTACGTCTAAATATTATTAAGTAATAATAAAATCACTTAACGCTTTTTGTTGTTAGCCTTAAACACTCTTTACAAATAAAAAACATTCAATAGTTAACAACAAAAGCGCAAAAAGGCCGGTGACGTTTAAATCACCAGCCATGCCTTTTCAGGCAAACAATCTGTTTAAAAACAGATTATTTGATCTCAACAGAAGCACCAGCTTCTTCAAGAACTTTCTTAAGCTCTTCAGCTTCAGCTTTATCTACAGCTTCTTTGATAGCTTTAGGAGCAGATTCAACTAAATCTTTAGCTTCTTTAAGACCTAAACCTGTAGCGCCACGCACTGCTTTGATTACTGCAACTTTCTTCTCACCGAAGCTAGTCATAACAACATCAAATTCAGTTTGTTCTTCAGCAGCAGCACCGGCATCACCAGCAACAGCAACAGCTGCAGCAGCAGATACGCCGAATTTTTCTTCCATTGCTTCAATTAATTCAACAACGTCCATTACTGACATTTCAGCAACTGCGTTTAAGATATCGTCTTTAGAAATAGACATACTATATTTTCCTAATTTTTAATAAACAGCTTCTTTTTATAAAGAATGCACTGTTTGAAATAACTATAAATACAAAAAGCTTGGTTATAAGCAATAAGCTTAAATAACCTATGCAGCTTCCTGTTCTTTCTGATCGCGAACTGCAGCAATCGTGCGGACTAATTTGCCTGCAGATGCTTCTTTCATAACGCTCATTAAACGTG
>JAWSUX010000214.1:0-9857 GCA_033852215.1 Colwellia sp.
TTTTAACCACTTCCGCTTTACCTAGAGGGAGCTGGTAATCTTCTTCTGGTACTTCACCGACCGATGCTCTATATAAGCGCTTAGGTTCGAAAAATATCACCGGATTATCATCACGAATAGAGGCAAGTAATAAACCTTTTGCTTGATAGGGATTACGCGGGATCACAACCTTTAAACCGGGCGTATGAGCAAAATAAGCTTCGGGTGATTGGCTATGGTATAACCCTCCAGCAATACCACCACCGTATGGGCTACGAATAGTTAATTTTCCAACATCAAACTCATTACCGGTACGATAACGAAATTTAGCGGCTTCATTCACTATTTGATCAAAAGCAGGAAAAATATAATCGGCAAACTGTATTTCAGCAATAGCTACACTACCTTGAGCAGCCAATCCATTAGCAAAACCAATAATGCCCTGCTCAACTAAAGGTGAATTAAAACAGCGAACTTTTCCGTATTTATCCTGCAACCCGCTAGTCGCACGAAAAACACCACCAAAATGACCTACATCTTCACCAAAACATACCGTACGATCATTATCCGCCATCGCTATATCTAAAGCGTTATTAATTGCCTGTAGTAAATTCATCTGCGCCATGGTTAAAATTTCCCTGCAGTAAATGGATAGGCTTCAGGATATTTATTAACGTGGTTTTTAATCGCATCTAACTGCTTTTGCAATTGTAGCGGTGGTACATCGTAAACGTCGCTGATCAAGGTATCTATATGCGGTTTATTAACTTTCTCTGCAACCTTAACTGCAGTTAAAACCTCTGTTCGAAGGTTTTCATATAACTTACTGTCTTGTGTTTCGTCCCACCAGTTTTGTTTTAACAGCCAATGTTTTGTACGTAAAATAGGATCGTTTTCTTGCCATTTTTTTTCTTCTTCTTTAGTGCGGTAACCCGACGGATCATCTGAAGTAGAATGCGCACCTAAACGATATGATATTGCTTCAATCAACACGGGTTTAGACTCTGTCGTTGCATAAGCCCTAGCAAGTTGTGTTGCTTTTAATACCGCAAGAATATCATTGCCATCAACACGCAGTGTTTTAATGCCATAACCTATGCCACGAGAAGCAATACCGTTACCTCTAAATTGCTCTGATGCGGGTGTAGAAATGGCGTACCCATTATTACGACAAAAGAAAATAACGGGGGCTTCCTGCACCGCGGCCATATTTAACCCCGCATGAAAATCCCCCTCTGAAGCGGCACCCTCACCAAAATAACATAAAGTGACAGCGTCTAAACCTTGTAATTTTTGGCCATAAGCATAACCTGCCGCTTGTGGTATTTGCGTTGCTAGTGTAGAAGAAACTGTCATGCAATTAAGTTCTTTTGAGCCGTAATGAACAGGCATTTGTCTGCCTTTACCTAAATCTTTTTCATTACTAAAAAGCTGACTCATAAAATTTTCAAGACTAAAACCTCGAAACATCAATACGCCTTGCTCTCGGTATTGAGTCATGATCATATCTTGTGGCTGCAATGCCGCTGCTCCACCAACACTGACGGCTTCTTCACCTAAGCCTGCCATATAGAAACTTAATCGACCTTGGCGCTGTGAAGCAACCATACGCTCATCTAATACACGATGAAAAACTAAGGTATGATAAATTTTCAATGCTAAGGTTTTATCTATATTGGGTAGAGCTGCCCCAGGGTATATGCTGCCATCTTGATGTAATATTTTTAATTCTGGGATTTCTACACTATGGCCGTCGATAAAACTTGCTTGATGTACAACTGGGCTATCATGATAAAATTGTGTGCTCATAATGATCTCTATTTCATACTTAACAGCTGATATAGCCATTAGGGATACGAATATGATTTACTACATTACTTTTAGTATAGCTAATTAAAACCCATACTAGGGGGAGAGCTATAACAAAGCTGATCTTCACTACACTATCACTCAAGAAAAATGAGAACATGTATTTAGTACATCTTAGATAAGTATATTTATGCAGAAGAGTGTCATCGAAAAAACAAAAAAAACGCTAGATCTAAAGCTTCATCTTTATATTCAATAATTGTTATTAATTCCATTTTTTATGGAGTAATAAAAGTAGCTTAACTTCAAAGAATACGAGTAACTACTTACTTATTGATCGTGTGTAGATTATTTATTAGACACAAATCAATCATTTATTAAACATGCTATATTGATTAAAGTTCTTTCCATTATTTACAAAATCTATAATAGTAACGTTTTGGCTGCCATATTTTTTATCAATATATTAACAAAAAACAAACATAATCGAACAAATCACACCCAATCAGATCGTTTTTTAATCTACATCAAACCTTGTACAGTCGGTAATACACGTAATTCCCTGTCAATAAAAGTAAAAAACTTTTTGGTTAAATGTACTTTAAAGAAATATTCAGATTTAAAATCTGAATAACTAACTTTTTGAGCTAATTATTATATTTTTGACCGTATACTACTAAAGAGGTAGTTCTTTAATCTTATTATTTACCTAAATTGGCTGCGTTCAACGTAAAAACAAAACGTTAGTAAAACGTTAACAATCATAAGTAATTATAAAGGACTACAAGAATGCAAAAAAAGTTTAAAATGAGCAAGCTAATGCAGGGCATATGCGGAATAAGCCTAGCAACATTATCAGCAGGATCGCTTGCCGGTGAGTGGGAAAATAACGTTCCTATGGGCGGCTTTAGTGATGTAAATATTTATACTCCAGATTCAGCTTCACCTGCAGGTGAAACAGGTAAAAGAGCATTAATGTTAGTACTACCAGGCTGTGCACAACCAAACAATAATTTTTTAACAGCAAACCTTGAAGATGCGGCTGAAGAGCACGGTATAGTAATTGCAGTGCCAAAAGGTGAGCATTACCAAAACTCTCAATGTTACCATTGGTGGGATACTACAAGAAACAGAACTCATAAAGATCTATTAAATATCAAAGAGCTAACCGATGAAATGACGGTTAGCAGTGTTTATAATATTGATGATGATCAAGTTTATATTGCTGGTATATCTGCTGGCGCTACCTTTGCAGCCATTGCAGGTTGTGTATTCCCAGATGTTTTTGCTGGGGTTTCTCCTAGTGCTGGCCCAACCATAGGTGTGGGATCTGGCGATGCATTTACTTTTAAGGCGGTAACACCTGCGGTAATAAAACAGCGTTGTGAATCTTATGCCACTTCAAGCTATAAAGATGATTTACAAACACAAGTTACCGTTGTTGCCCATGGTACAGCGGATACCTTAGTTCCAACCAGCTACAACGAACAAAATGCTAAAGGTTATGCCGCGCTTTATGGTGCAAGCCGTGAATCAGTAACAACTACTATTATTGATGAACCTGGTCATACCGCGACTGAGCATATATGGAAGCGTGGTGATGATACCGTACTATCGATGCTTTGGTTTGAGGGTTTAGGTCATGCTTGGTCTGGCGGTACAGGTGCAACTGGCGGCTATATTGGTTCAGATAGTATTAATGTTGCAAGTTACTTAGGTGCATTCTTTGCAGAAAATAACTTACGTCTTAACTCTGCTCCTCAAATAGCTTCATTAACGGCAATCGACAATAACAGCAGCCTTGAAATTGATGGTATCGCAACCGATATTGATGGTAGCGTTGAAAATGTTGCCATTGAAATTGTAAAATTAGAATCATCTCCTGGTGTGCCATTATCAACACCTGAGCTAATTGGTACTTTCAATGTAGATGTTGATGCAAACGGTAATTTTGGCTACTCTTCTGCAACATTAGCCGATGCACTCTATAAAGTTAATGTTATTGCCACTGATAATAAGGGTAAAGATAGTACGATTTCATCAACATCACAGCGTATTGGCGAACCACCTGCTGATTCAGCACCCGTATTAAGTAACGTTGCTGTTAATGTAACTGGCCAATGTGCGACGGTAAGCGGTGATATTTTTGATGCTAACCAAAATGCCAACAGTGTAGCGGTTACTATTACAGGGCCTTCTGCAAGTTCAGCAACGGTTGTTGTAGATGGTGCTGATACTTCGTTTACTTCAGCAACGGTATGTGACTTAACTGGTGGTGATTATTCAGTTACTGTTGTTGCTAGCGATGATACCTCGTTAGATTCTGACGCTGTTGTTGAAAGCTTTAATATAGATGCAGGAAAAACAGGTGATTATAACTACCATATTGCTGAAGGCCATATTACATGGGGTGTTGGTTACCCAAATTGTGTTATAACATACGGTACTAATGAGTTCACCATGTATAACGAAACGGTTGGTACTAACCAATGCCAGTGGGTTGACTCTGTTGATCCAAGCTGTGCTGGCCCAGTACAAGCATGTGAACCTGTCGTAAATGATATGGATAATGATGGTGTTCTAGATGGCGTAGATAACTGCATTGATATTCCTAACCCAGACCAGTTAGACAGCGATGGTGACGGTGTTGGTGATGCGTGCCCTATTAACCCAACTGACTGTACTGATCATAGCGCAACGAATACAGCGCATTATGCTGGTGGTCGTGCAACCTATCTTTGGGGTTCATACTATGCAGTAGGCTCTGGTGATTACTTAGGTTTGGCTTACTCAACCACTAACCTTGCAGAAACAAGTACCGGTCATTATGATTTAGGCACTTGCCCATAGTAATGATTTAAGCTTGCTTGTTGGATATAACTAGCAGCTTAACTAAATTACCGAACAAAAAAGGCACTCAATGTTAAGTTGAGTGCCTTTTATTTTCTGGTCATAAGATCATATTTTTAACTAACTCGTTTTCATTAACCGTCAATTAGTACCTATTTCCGTCGAAAGACTTGTGAGCCGATAAGTTAATATCAGCGTCTTTCATACGCGCTTGAATTCACGTAAAAACTTACAAACCTGCTTTTTTAAAAACAGCGCTAACCATTAGTTGTGCTTCTGAAATAATCAACGCCAAATGCTTTTTATCAATAAAACTCTCGGCATAAATTTTATAAATTTCTTCTGTGCCTGACGGGCGTGCAGCAAACCAACCATTTTCAGTGACCACTTTAAGGCCACCAATAGCGGCATTATTACCGGGAGCATGAGACAAAATCTGCTCAATTTTTTCGCCCGCTAAAATATCAGCACTAATATCATCTCGCGAAAGTGCTGTTAATACTTGTTTTTGCTCAAAGGAAGCCGCCGCTTCTACACGACCATAACAAGGCTCGCCAAGCTCTTTAGCTAATTCAAGATAATACTGATAAGGGTCTTTACCCGTTACTGCCAGTATTTCTGCGGCTAATAACGCTAAAATAAAACCATCTTTGTCTGTTGTCCATGTACTGCCATCAAGCGCTAAAAATGACGCCCCTGCACTTTCTTCACCGCCAAAGGCATAACTTGCATCATGTAAACCATCAACAAACCATTTAAAACCAACAGGTACTTCTGATAAAGGGCGGTTAATTTGTTTGGCAACACGATCAATAAGCGAACTAGAAACTAAGGTTTTACCAATTTTAGCTTTTTCATGCCAGTTTCTATGGGTCATTAAATAATGAATCGCGACCGCTAAATAATGATTTGGGTTCATCAAACCACCCGTTTTAGTTACAATGCCATGGCGATCAAAGTCGGGATCATTGCCCACGCTGATATCAAAGTCGTCCTTCATAGCAATTAAACCTGCCATAGCATAAGGCGACGAGCAATCCATGCGAATTTTACCGTCTTTATCAAGTGGCATAAAAGCAAAACTACTATCAACAACCTCGTTAACAATAGTAAGCTTTATATTGTACTTTTTGGCAATAATAGGCCAATAATGAATGCCTGAGCCACCAAGAGGGTCAACACCTATAGTCACACCTGCTTTGGCAATAGCTTTCATATCAATGACTTGCTCAAGCTGATTTACATAATGTTCAATAAAGTTTTGCTTGACTAATAATGGCGACAACAAAGCTTGCCCATAAGGCATTTGTTTTACTTCAGTTAAATTATTTTGAATTAGTGCATTGGCACGCTGCTCGATAGCTTGGGTTATATTACCTTCAGCAGGACCACCATGAGGTGGATTATATTTAATACCACCATCACTGGGTGGATTATGGGATGGCGTTACGATTAAGCCATCAGCCTTCAAAGAATTTTGCTGTTTATTATGAGATATAATCAAACGGGAAATAACGGGTGTTGGAGTAAAACCAGTCCCTGACAGAGAGTCCTCCTGAATCACAACCTGAATACCATTGGCAATAAGCACTGAAATTGCACTGGCAAATGCGGGCTCAGATAACGCATGAGTATCTTTACCTAAAAATAATGGTCCACTAATTTGTTGTTGCTGTCTATATTCTGCAACGGCTTGGCAGATAGCCTTAATATGTAATTCATTAAAACTACGCTTACTCGCACTGCCCCTATGGCCTGAGGTACCAAAAGTCACCCGTTCAGCAATAATATTAATGTCAGGGCTTTGGACAAAATAATCACTCACAAGTTGAGCAATATTAATTCTATCCTGTGGGCGTGCAGGCTTTCCGGCATGAGCATGAACTGACATTCGTGGTGTATCCCTATCGTTTATTAACTTATATTCCAGTGTTATTTAATTAAAACCACATGACTCTATTGACTAATTAAAGCAATTCACGAATCTTTTCAACATCTTTAGCACTATAACCTAATGACGTTGCCGCTTTAGTTAACATCATCTTTTTTCGCGTAGTATTTGAATTAGTAATAACCCAATATGGGCTATCGGGGATTTGCCTAGGTTTTGTACTACTACCACTTGCCGCTAGCTCTTCTTCACTATGAGCAAAGTACAGACGATCTCGTCCACAAATATCAGTAACAGCACTAAAGTCTCGATCATGAGCACGGTATAAAGCAGCAAGGATAAGTAAAAACCGTCCAACTGCTCCACGTTGCATAGTTAGCTCTTCTTTATTTATAAAGTTAAATACGCTTTCTTGGTTATTATCATTAACAAATTTTTTTGTATCTTTTGTAATATTAATTTTTGTTTCTTGCTTAATTTTCGCTGATTTAGCTGTCTTGGGTGACGAAAGGGGTTTAACTAAGACTTCAGAATTTTTCTTATCTTGCGATGCTACTTCAACTTTTTTTTCTGAGCCAAAAGCTAATAGACGGCGTAAAATGGCCGAGGCACTTTCACCAATAAACTGTGTATTTGCAGCAATGTATTGATAAAGTTCTTCATCTATTTCGACATTTTTCATTAATACCCTTAACTTTCTTAACAAGCTTCCTTAAAAAGCTTTATTTGATTACTGACTTTAAACGCGGCAGATTATACTGAGCTTTACCCTAAGTCGCCATAGCCACTTAGGTGATTTTTTTAATTCATGATAAAATTCATGCTTAAAACAACTTAACAAATGCAGTGTTTTCAAGTCATGACAGTAGCTAAAATACAAAACAAACGATTACTTAACTACCAGCAACTAGGTCAAGGGGAACCATTGTTACTAATTCATGGTTTATTCGGTAGTTTAGAAAATTTAAATATGGTCGCAAAACCTTTAAGTAAATCTTATCAAGTCATTAGCATTGATGTGAGAAATCATGGAGCATCTTTTCACCAAGCAGGCATGGCTTACTCTACATTAGTTCAAGATGTAATCACTTTATTAGACCATTTAAATATTGAGCACTGTGCTATTTTAGGCCATTCCATGGGTGGAAAAATAGCCATGCAAGTTGCACTTGAATTTGCAGAGCGCGTAGATAAATTGATTATTGCCGATATAGCCCCTGTGGATTATCCTCCACATCATGTAGAGATAATAAAAGCCTTACACGCCATTGATTTTAAAAAAGTAACTAAACGAAGTGATGCAGATAAGCAACTCAGTGCATATGTAAAAGATATTGGCGTTAGGCAGTTTCTACTACGTAATTTAACTGTCGATGAGCAAGGTAAATTTCAGCTTAAATGCAACTTAGATTATATAAATAAAGGTTATCAACAAATAATGTTAGCCAATCAATTACCTGAAGGTAATAAACCTTATCAAGGCAAGACGTTATTTGTTAAAGGCGGCAATTCTGAGTATATTTTAGCAGAACATAAAACAGCTATAGCCAAGCTATTTCCTTATAGCAAGGCAAAAATAATTCAAGGTGCGGGTCACTGGTTACATGCTGAAAAAACGATTACTTTTAATAAAATAGTATCCGATTTTTTAACGGCATAATGTTAGCTACATTGGAAAATGCCAATAACTCATGATTATTAATTAAAGCATTGATAAAGATCAAAAGGTAAAGTCAACAAAAACGCTATCGTGCTATTTTGTCAATTACGACAAATGCTAATGGTATGGTGCCAATGGTGTGCTATAATGCCGCCACTTTTTTTAGGCCTGTTGTTGTCAACATTGACCTTTGCATTAAATCATTCATAAAGCATTATGTTAACAGAACACTTAGAACTTATTGAGACTATTGGCCTGAATTTATTTTTTATTTTCATTTTTGGCTTTATCGGTTTATCTATTCACGATGTGATGAATAAAAACGATGTACCAAAAATGGGAAGAATTGTCGTGTATTTTGTTCTATTTCTGGGCTGCTTTGGTTTTATTGCCAAAGGTATTATCCAATTTATTTGGGAAAGTCAGGGGATTGGCTAACACTAGCTCAAAATAATTATGGCAAAAGAAACAACAGATTTAACAACGATTGATTTATTTCAAAACGACAAGCGTCCTGGGCGACCAAAAACTAGCCCTCACTCGCGCAGCGTGCAAATAAAAATCAATAAAAGAAACCAAGTAAAACGAGATAAAAATAACGGATTAAAACGTGTTGAATTTAAAATTCATCACGATTTATTCGAAGAGTTGGAACAACTCGCTAAAGCTCAACAGGTGAGTCGTAGTGAGTTAATAGAGTTGCTTTTAGTCGAATCTCTGGCGACAAAAGCAAGTTAATTTTATTTTACTTATTTATTTAACAAAGCATTATAAGGTAAAACTCCATGGCAATCGTAGGTTTATTCTTCGGCAGTGACACTGGTAATACAGAAGCAATTGGAAAGATGATCCAGAAAAAACTGGGTAAACAAATGGTTGATGTTAAAGACATAGCCAAAAGTACAAAAGAAGAAATAGCAGAATTTGATTTAATTATATTAGGTATCCCAACGTGGTATTACGGTGAGAACCAATGTGATTGGGACGATTTTTTACCCGATCTCGAAGCAATAGACTTTACTGATAAAATTGTTGCTATCTACGGCTTAGGTGATCAAGAAGACTACGCTGAATACTTTTGTGATGCAATGGAACCACTACGCGATATTGTTGAAAGTAAAGGCGGCATTGTTGTTGGCAATTGGTCAACTGAAGGTTATGAATTTGAAGCCTCAAAAGCACTTGTTGATGAAAATACTTTTATCGGTTTGTGTATAGATGAAGATAGACAAAGTGAGTTAACTGAAGAACGTGTTGATAAATGGTTAACGCAATTAAATGACGAAATGTGCTTAGCTGAATTTTCCTAACATTCACTTAAACCCTTATCTAAAATAGGGTTAAGTACTTAAAAAGCCCATTAATTGGGCTTTTTGTTATTTCATCTATTGAAAGATATAAAACTGACATTAAAAGTCTTTAAAAATGAACTAAAGCTTTTCTCTTCCCTCATAACCCCCTATACTTTTGACTTAAATTATTTAGCAAAAGTTAGAGACCCATTAATATGGCTGAACAAAACGAAGAGCTTAAAAGAGCTGGCTTAAAAATCACCCTGCCGAGAATTAAAATATTAAGTATTCTTCAACAGCCAAATAATCAACACATTAGTGCTGAAGATGTCTATAAAATTTTGTTAGAGCAAAAAGAAGAAATTGGTTTAGCAAC
>JAWSUX010000215.1:0-1924 GCA_033852215.1 Colwellia sp.
GATCTAACATGGTTATTTCTCTTTTTGTGTTTATTTTTCCCTACTGTAGCAGTAATGAATGATAAACTGGCATCAAACTTATTTTTTACTGCTATGTAGCGGTACTATTCAATGATAAAAATCACCCCATTTTATACTTTCAAACGCATTCCAATAATGGCGTTTATGAGTTGTAATACACAAACAAAGAAAAAGCAGAGAAGCAAAATGCCTTGGATACAACTAAGATTAAGTGCCAACGAAGACAACGCCGAAAAATTCAGTGATTGGTTATCCGCCTGTGGTTCGCAAGCTGTTACTTTTATTGACGCAAAAGACACACCAATATACGAGCCATTACCAGGTGACGAAGTTATTTATTGGTCAAACACTGTTGTCATGGGCTTGTTTGATGCCAGCCACGATATGGATAAAGTAATTAGTTACTTACAAGGTATTCATCCCGATAAAGCACAGATGAAATACAAACTTGAACAGTTAGAAGATAAAGACTGGGAACGTGAGTGGATGGATAACTTTCACCCAATGAAGTTTGGCGAGCGTTTATGGATTTGTCCAAGTTGGCGTGATGTGCCTGATCCAACAGCGGTTAATGTAATGTTAGATCCTGGTCTTGCGTTTGGTACAGGTACGCATCCCACTACCGCATTATGTTTAGCATGGCTTGATGGTTTAGATTTACAAGATAAGGTGGTGGTTGACTTTGGTTGTGGCTCTGGAATTTTGTCATTAGCGGCGTTAAAATTAGGCGCGAAAAAAGTTATCGGTATTGATATTGATCCGCAAGCATTACAAGCTAGTTTAGCTAATGCTCAACGTAATAATGTTGACAACAGATTAGAACTATATTTACCTAAAGACCAACCGACTTTAAAAGCTGATGTGGTGGTAGCTAATATTTTAGCGGGCCCTCTACGTGAATTAGCACCGACTATTATTGATTTTGTTGATGATAAAGGGTTACTAGCGCTTTCCGGAGTGTTAGAAGAACAAGCTGAAAATCTACAAGGAATTTACAGTCAATGGTGTGACATGCAGCCAGTTACTATACAAGAAGAGTGGGTACGCTTAAACGGTCAGCGAAAATAGTAATTAAACCATCAAAAAGTTTATTGATGAGCTCTTTGATGGTTATTTTAATGTAGACTGCTATAAAACTAAACTAAACTAAACTAAGATTTGGTCTATTCTTCTGTTTAACTTCTTGTTTGTCTATGTCAGCCAATAGCGCCAATACTTTCTCATTAGGCTGCATTTTTTCACTTGGCGGTATCACCAAGGTAGTGTGCATAAATAATTCGGCATCCACCAACTCAGACAATAATATTTTATCAGCACGTATGGTATCAATAGCTATCCCCTTGGCTTGATATAATATGACCTGATGATCGCTAGGGTAGTATTCTAATAATAAGTCGACCAATACTTGTCGATAAGCAGTACCGGTTGAATATTTAGCTAACGATTTATCGCCTGCTAACGCTACTTGCCATAAAATTAAATGAGCAGAGGCATCAATATTACGTTTATAAAACATAAATTGACTGGTTTCGTAATGGCTACAACCTGTTTTTCCTGGGTCTATACCTAAATCAGCATATAAACAATCTTCGGCGGAAATACCAGGTTCCATTGTGGCAGGCAAGTCTTCTAGCTTAGCTTTTTTAATCACTCTGTGACTAACACAAGCAAAAACACCAGGATGACCGTAGAATGCAGCAACAACTTTTTTACCCGCACGCACTTCAATTAATATCGCTTCAACCATTTCGTTGTAGGTAATGTTACGATTTTTACCTTCTTGGTAATGGTTTTGCAAGCTGCGAACATCATCATTCATTTCTTCTAACCAACGTTCGGCAAAACCATTTGCCATCAGTGAAAAAACCACTTCAGCTTGTTCAATATGACTTTTTGCAATTGG
>JAWSUX010000216.1:0-54084 GCA_033852215.1 Colwellia sp.
GTTGCACAGGGTTATGCGGATGTAGATTCTGAAGCAATGGCGATGATTTACGGCGCAAGCAAAGACAGCGGTACTAACAGTGTTGCAGGTGGCGGTACAGAAGAAACTTGGAGTGATGCAAATGGTGTTCGTGTATCAGAAATAATGGTTTCTGGTTTAGGTCACGCATGGCCAGCAGGTAGCGATAGCTCAGGTGGCGGTTATACTGACCACGGTACTGTAGATTATCCTGCATTTGTAACAGAGTTCTTCTTCGCTAACAATCGTCGTGCAGATTTCACTAGCGGCGTTGATACAACAGCACCAGCAGTACCTTCTGGTTTATCTGTAACGAATATAACAGCAAGTAGCATTTCTATTGACTGGGACGCAGTGTCTGATGCTGATTTAGCTGAGTACTCTGTTTACAAAAATGGCGTGTTGTATACAACCACAACAGCAACGAATGTCACTGTGAGCGGTTTAGCGGCAGAAACAGCTTATAACTTATCTGTTTCAGCAACTGATACGAGCAGTAATGAGTCAGCTGAAAGTGGTGCAGCGCAAGCGACAACCAATGCGACTGGCGGCACTGTAGATACAGTTAAGCCAGTAATTAGCTTAACGGGTAGTGCAACTATCAACTTAACAGAAGGCGATAGCTTTACTGACTCAGGCGCAACAGCTAATGATAATGTAGATGGTGACATCAGTGCTAACATCGCAGTATCTGGTAGTGTTAATACAGCAACTGCGGGTACATACACGCTTAGCTATAACGTAAGTGATGCAGCAGGTAATTCTGCAGATACCATTACTCGTACGGTTATTGTTAACCCTGCAGCAACCGCTTGTGAAGATGTTACCGCAGCAAATTACTATCACAAAACGGGTGGTCGCGCACATAGCTCAGGCTCTTACTGGAGTCCAAGCTACTTCGCTAATGGAAGTGATGATGCTATGTCGGGTTCAACTTGGGGTTCAACCACGCTATATTCAACAGAAAGTGGCGTATGGCATGTGGGTAGCTGTCCATAAGTTTAATTTACTTTAGTTCATGATTTGAAGCGCCAAAGTATAATGCTTTGGCGCTTTTTCTTTATATAAGCATGTAAATACAAAATGCCGATACGAAATGTATCGGCCTTTTTTTGTTTACCTCTTTTATCTTTTTTTGTCTTGAATTATGAACACGTTAATCTCAGTAAATTTATTCTGCTTTGGCAATAAACAAATAAAAGATAGAGAAGTATTAAATATTTAAATTCAACAGTCGACTATTTACCATTTTACGTTATACTGCCGCGATCAAAAAAGCATTTTCTTAGCGGAGTTCATCATGCACGATCTGTATTACAAAGGGCGTATCCATACCAGAGAAAACCATGTAACAACAGGTTATAATACTAAGCGTATCATTAAGCTTGGTAGCGAAAAAAAACCATTAACGCTAGTGGTTACCTGCGATGAAAGAAAACTAGCAGTAGAGGCGATAGTTGCCGATAATGGACTATTTGCCACTATCACCGTAGATAGCAGCATAGATGAAGATATCAATGAGCTTACCGTTACACTAGATAAGCCAATCACCACCGTATTTGACAAAACGCCGAATCGTAATGATCCTTGTTCTTGCGGTAGTGGTAAAAAATATAAAAAATGTTGTGCTTAATTGTTTAAAATGAGCTAACCCTACCATGGCTTTAAGCACAAGTTAATTATGTATTGCTATCTTAACTAATTAATTAAATGTTATTTGCTTAGGTATTTTAGTGTTTCTACTATTTGTTCTACTGTTGTTGCCCAAGCTTGAGCTGCGGCATCAACTTCTTTGAGTGGGTGAATTAGCTCTTCACTGTGTAGAGTAATATAGGGTTTGCCAAGTGCGGCACAATAGCCTGCATCGAAGGCGGCATTCCATTGCTTGTATTTATCACCAAAGCGTATGATGGCTATATCGCAATTTTCAATTAATGTTTGGGTTCTGATTGCGTTTATCTTGGCTGACTTATGATCACGCCAAAATGATTCCTCCTCATCACCAAGCACATCACCTGCACCGTCACTTTCTTCATGATTGGTAACAGCTGAGCAAAAGACAATATTTAAATCATGCTTTTGGCAACCTTGAATTATCTTCTTTCTCCAATCACTGTGGATTTCGCCTGAAAGGTAAACGTTGTATTTCATTATTGTGTCCTTTATGTCGTTAGTTGTTAGCAGTATCAACAATTACTGCTTAGGTTTTCTTTCTTATAATTTCATTTAACTTAATGAAATCTATAAGTACAGATGTTAACTTCAATCATTTTTAACTGATCAGTATGATGGCTGTGCCTCTCTGTTATCTACAGATATAAAAAAACCGCAATTAAGCGGTTTTTTTATTATCGACTGTCGCCAGTTGATTGCCAAATCTAAAAGTTACTAGGTATAACAGAAAGATTAAAAAGGTCTTTATTTGGTGGAGCGGGGGTAACTCTAACTGGTTCTTCAAGTTATTGAATTTTAAGTGTTAGTGTTGTTTGTGTAATTATTTGGAATACTAACTGGAATACCATACACTTATTTACTGGGTTCGATGGCGAAATAGGGAGTCGAACCGATATTTTCACTTATAAAAATCAAAGATACATCAAATTATGTTGAGTGGTATTGTATTTACTTTTACATTTCATTTTTTGCCAAACTATAGAGGGATACTCTCGATAATATTTATGACTTTTCTCAAGGCCTCTTTCGTCTTTTCTAATTCTTTTTTTACCTCGTTATGCAAAGCTAGAGGAACATTTTCCTTTGTTCCATATCTTAAAGCATCTTTAGCTTTTTTATCTTCGTACTTCTTTTTGACTCTATCAACTTTAATTTTATATTTATCATATTCCTCTTTTTCTATAACTATTTCTTTTTCAATTAGATATTCAATAACCTCGCTTTTGTTCAGCTTTAATTCTTTTGCTAAAAACTTAAGATTGTCATGTGACTGTTTTGCTAACTTCGACTGAATTGTATCTCTATCATCATATTTGTTGCTATTAAATTTACTCCAAGCATTCGCCATTCTATCTATGAAGTCTTTACCACTCACTTGCCCATCTAGAAATTTAAATAGGTTAATAACCCCACTAAAAGTTGAGTAGTCATAAACGGGTTTATACTCCGATATTACCTTCAATCTTGCTTGCCTCTCAGGATCTGTAATATATTTCTCAGCCCATTTTATTTGGTTTTTATTACCTTTAAACCACTTAATATTACTCTTTTTCATTAGTGTTTTTTTACGATTTTATGAGCTGGGTACTTTTTATTATATCATAAGTTTATTTTTTAATGACATGGTCATGTGAGTTATTCCTTAATCCTTGTTTGATATGGGGGTATTTTCAAGATACAATTGAATATTTGCTGTAGTGAGGTTAGGATATGGAAAGCTACTTAAAGGTATTGAGTCATGGTTTTATCAGCGTTGATTATGATGTTAAGTTCTTCTTAGTTAAGCTTCTTCAGTCTTACAATATCGATGATGTTTTACAAATACCAGTCAAGCAATATAAAACCATTTTTGGAGTGACTGACCGCGTTGTAACCAAATCTCTAAAATGCTTACTTGAAAAGGAAGTGTTAGCCCTACAAGTAAAGTATGGCGGTAAAGGGCGACCGTGCAACTCTTACATCTTTACTGATTCTTTTAGGGCTAAACTCAAAAATGAGGCGGGTAATAATTGTTGCCACCCTGAACTAATTGGACTGTTGTTACTAAAAAATGTTGGTTCAAAGCAAGGGAGTAATAAGTTAATAGAGAAAACTTATTCTATCGGGCTACCTACAAGAGTTTTATTGATTGTAATGCTATACCACTCGAATATTAATGGTGTACTGAGTGATTTAAGCGCTTCTGAATTAGCTGATACATCTGGATTGTCTTTGGATTCGGTTAAAAATAATATAAGAAAGCTGAAGGCCAAAAGATATGTCAGGTGCTCTGTTGGTGGTATACCAAAAAATTTAATATTTAACAAAGCTTACAGTCATTATTTTTTAAATCTCACATACATCAAATCTAGCTCTGGTGTTCGCTCTATTGTTATTTTAGACCCTGTCATGAGACTCTCTGAATCAGCTCGCATTTTAAGGTGTGCTAGAAGCTCTAAAGAAATTGAGCCCATTAATGGTAAGTCAGCATTGTTTGACTGTGTGTATACCAGGAATCGCTGGAGTAAGGCAGACCTCCAAAAAATATTACCTCTCTTCAATGTAGGGTATAAGCATAGGTTAAATGAATATTTACAACTTAGACTGCAGGGATATGCTTCAGCTTTATTGTCTGATGATTGGTGTAAATTAGATGAAAAGTTTATAAGTGCAAATATTCAGGGGCGTATCAGGCTTGATATTACTCATCATAAAGAGGAGGGGGGCAGTGACGCAAGTATGGCGCTCCTTTTAAGTGAATTTATATATGATGTATCTTTGAATCTTGCCATATTTGCTAGAAGAAACATCCTAGATATTGCAACCAATGAAAAGGTTAACTTTTCATTGATGAGGCACGTGATAATCCCTCAAGTACAGAAAAAAGACCATAGCCGTGGCTTTGTTGTTGAGTCTTTTTATAATGCGAAAAAAATTAGGGGTGAATTACCTACGGTTTACCTATACAAAGGTCGAAAAGGTTTTTCAGAGTTATCAGCAGAAGAGTTGATTGGTTTTAACTTGGTAGGAGTGTAAATTACTTTCTAATGAAGATATTTATCAGTGTTGTTTGCTTGCTGCTTCAATTAGGCAATAGTATCGACTCACTCAGTTAGGTAGGGCTGGAAAGGTCAACCCTGATACTATTTTTTTATTGCTCTGTGTGGATTTCGATTTCATCATCAGCATTGTTGCCAGCTTTATTTCTCTCTAACTCAACCTCATCAATAGCTTCTTGGTTTTCTTCTATTTCTTTATTAGAGCCGTGACCCATCGTATTCACCATTATTAGTTAACTAAAAGTAACTCAAAGCTACCTTTTTAGTTAGTAAAGTCAATACTTTTAAATGGTTGTTGATAAAATATATCTCCAGAGTTCATACGCCCTTGCATTCGCAACCCTGTATGGTTGTTGAAAGCAACAAGCCCTTGTCATGTGTATATTTCTAACTGCATTAATGGCTGTTCGTTAATACTGGTGTAATGAAACCTAATTCAATCACGGTAATATCTATAACTAATTACCACCTATTCTTTACTGTAGTTGACTGCCTATTAAGGCAAGTCAATAGCTTAACCCACTGCATAAATTGAATTACTTAAAAAATAATCACGATGATTACTATATGAATTAAATCAAATTATATAGGAATTTCAAATGAACCATTTACACCCTACAAATAAAAATCTTAATATTTATCAAGGCACCAAGTTAAATGGTGTTGAGTTATTATCTGGATATAAATTTATAGCTGAGTACTTACAGTCAATTGAAATGGTTATGGGGCAAGCATTGCGGGCATATCCAAGGTTGATGATGATACGCTTTGATTTACATTACCCCTTTATGCCTTCTTGCCCTGATTATCCTTACCCGTTTCCTGATGAGGTTATTAGTAGGTTTTTTGCATCATTAATGGCTAAGTATAATGCGGACCTAAAGAGAAGAGCTAGGGAGGGTAAAAGAGTTCGCCAGGATGGTATTCACTTTGCCTGGTGCAGGGAGCAAGGTGTTGCTGCAATGCCTCATTATCATGTCGTTTTGTTCTTGTCTGGAGATGCGTATAACGCATTAGGTGGTAAAGGTCGTCCTAATAGCAATGTAGGGCGCATTACAGGCGCATGGGCTTCAGCGCTATCAGTAGGGTACTTCGATGCTTGTCGCCTTGTGCATATACCAGAGAGTCGACCTGCCTGTTATCTTGACGTTAATTCATTATCATTTGAACAGGTTTATGCTGATGCTTTTAGGCGTATATCGTACCTAGCAAAAATTAATACTAAGCATTATAACAATAGCGGCAAGTCGTTCGGCTGCTCAAGAAAGCAAAGGGGATAGCATGAAGATGACGATAAAAGCTAAAGAAGAGCTAGCTAATATAGTGTTAATCCAGGGGGAGGATACCTACAAGCAGAAACCAGTAAATAAAAAGCTGGTGCTAGTTGGGTCCAGGCTTGATGAAATAGATGATGTTTTATGTAAAGCGCTGACTGACAACACCAAGGTATTGCTACTGGAGTTTTTGTTGCTGTTACCAGAAAAGGACTCATTTAAGTTGCGAGAAATGACCATGAGGAATAATAAATTGTTTGAATTATTTATTAATTGCCTAACGCCAGAAGTGGAAACAGAAACACCTGAGTTGGATTGTTATATACCGAACTGTTTACGCTTTATAGCTCGAAAGGTCTATGTAAATGAATCAATGCCTTATTATTCTTACAAGGTAGCCCTATTGGTCAATCAAGAGCTTTACGAGGATGTATCTACATGTAGTCAGTATGGTGAGTGTTTAATGGATAAAATAATAAACGCATGGAAATTTTCAACTAAGCTGGACTATCAGAAAATTAAAGATACTTTCTTAAAGCAATCAATGCCTAGCGTTGTAGTGGATAATTTTAGTGGTGATAAGTATGAGCAGTACTTGGGGGCTCACAAGCAATTAAGTGTATTTGCCTCGGCAGGGCGTGGCAGCCACCTAAAAAAACAAGGAAGCTTCAGTTGTAGCGTTATTTAAAGGTGGAGAGCTCACATCCCTTTTATTACTCATTACGTACGAAGCAATTAAACCACCTTAATAATTGAACCCTAAAGTGCTCTATTCTACGTCGCACTAGTTATTACTGATTACGGCTAAAAGTAGCATTTCTTAAATAATATATACCTTAAAAAACATCCAATAATAACACCAACAAAAGACTAACCATTATTGCTACCCAAGTCGCCGGAGGATGGTTTGGTTAGCTTTTTATGTGTAACTGATGCAGTTACCGCTTACATCAGGTTGACGTCGCAGATGAGCTGTATGCTCACTCTTGGTATACTCTTATGTTTGATGGGGGGGGTGTGGTACTTGTATGAAATCTTTAGGTTTTTATTGTTCGATGAGCTAGTAATAAAAAATACAGTTGAACCATGTTGTAGGTCAATACAACAGGAATACAACATGCGATTAATCAGATTGAAAGAAGTTATAAACCTCACAGGACTAGGTCGTTCATCAATATACAAGTTCATGATGGAAGGTCACTTTCCTCAATCAATATCCTTAGGTGAACGTGCAATAGCCTGGGATGAAAATGAGATAGATGAGTGGATATTAAGTAAAGTTGAAGGTCGTAATAAAGCTTCACTTGAGCAAGCTAAGCCAGAGTTTAAAGCTAAAACTACAGAGAAAGACGTAATAGCCTTCATTAACCAGAAGTTTAACCAACTAGCCGTGAGTGATGTTATTGCTTGGTTGATGAATATTTACAATAAATAAAGGTAACAAGCACACGGATAATAATTAGAGTGACGAGTTGATTTTTAATACCACTTTCATGGTAATACCAATTTAAGCTTATGTACAACAGGTGAATTATTCACCTTGCATCAACAACTCAATCACAGGCTTGTCTTGTGATTGAGTTGCTGGACTGTTAATCATTTGCATTATGTCTCGATAAGCTTGAATAGACTCAAGCACTATTGATTATTGACTTATTTCGTTACTTTTATGCAAATGTAATGTTGGTTTGGGTGGAAGGGCAACCTTTAATAAGTTGATAGATAACAAGTAGGCTGTAATTAGTTATACGAATGATACAAATGTCTAATGTGCAGCCGGAATAATTCATATACAATTACCGTTAATTAATAAGCTGTTACTCTTCAACGTATTTCTTAGTATATGGTTAAAAGGATTTTACTCATACCTAATAACAAATGTCTAAAAAATCAAAACTCTAGTAACTATTTTATAATCCAGCATTAATTTGGAGTGTGCATGTTTTCGTCATTTATCGAAAGAATCTTACAAGGTACTGAAGCATCATTAATCACTGAGATTTTTTTAATTTCATTGATTGTTTTATTTGTTTTGTCATTAGTTTGGAAAAAATCAGATAAGCATCATGCTTTTACTAACTACACTCCAACATTACTAACATCTTTGGGGATTTTAGGTACATTTACGGGAATTATCTCTGGTTTATTAGATTTCAACACTAACGATATAGAAAACAGTATAGGTCCTTTGTTGGCAGGTTTAAAAACAGCATTCATAACAAGCTTGGCTGGCATGCTTTTATCTATTATATATAAGTTAATAGTTTCAACTGGTGTATTTAGTAAAGTAAATGAAGTCGGTGTCAATGAAGATGAAATAGGCGTTGGTGATTTGTACCAAGTCATGAAGCAACAAGCAAATGGTATCGAGCAACTTAAAAAATCGATAAGTGAAAATGACGAAACTAGCTTAGTCGGTCAATTTAAGTTAATGCGCTCAGATCTTTCTGATAACAATAAATCTGTAAACAAACATTTATCAACAATGAGTGAAGCTTTAACAGAGTTAAATTCAGTATCTCAAAAGCAACATGAAAACTTTAAAGACTTTGAAGATAGGTTGTGGATTAAACTCCAAGATTTCGCTGACATGCTTTCTAAATCAGCTACCGAGCAAGTTATTAAAGCGCTTAAAGAAGTTATTCAAAATTTTAATAATCATTTGGTCGAGCAATTTGGTGATAACTTTAAAGCACTTAATGAAGCTGTTCTTAAATTAGTTACTTGGCAAGACAATTATAAAGAGCAACTTGTTCAAATGAAGGAGCAGTATGACAACGGTGTATTGGCTATAAGTAAAACAGAAGAGTCGGTTAGTAATATAAGTAAAGAAGCCAAAGTTATCCCTGAGACTATGAATAATTTAAAGGCAGTGATGGAGACTAATCAACATCAAATAGGTGAGCTTGATAGACACCTTGAAGCATTTAAAGATATTAGAGATAAAGCGGTTGAAGCAGTTCCAGAAATAAAAAATCAAATTGAACAAGCGTTAGCTGGCGCTAAAGAAGCGAATGATAGATTAGCATCAGGAATTATTGAAAGTAGCGATAAAATTAAATCTGTAATTTCAGAAAGTGCTGATAATTATAGGGATACAGTCGACCAAACTAGAGCAGCACTAACAGAATCAGCACAAGCTACAGCGAACTCTAGTGAGCAAATTAAAGAGCAATTCTCCGCGGCATTAACTGATATCAATTCGCATATGAATAGCATGATTTCAGAGTTACAAGAAGGCAGTAAAAAGCTCAACGATAATTACAAAGACGCTAGCCAACAAATGATGTCAGATACCCAAGATGTAAGCAAAACCTTTTCTCAAGGCATTGAAGATATGCGGCAGACATTAGCTTCTACAATTGAACAGCAAGCTACCGAGCATAGAAGACAAGCAGATAAAGTTTTTGCTGGATTAGAAAAAAGCATTGAAGAGGCCCTCTCGCAAACTGGTGAATCAGTCCAAAAACAAGTAACTATGATTGACCAAGCTATGGGGCAAGAAATTGAAAAAGTAATGCAATCAATGGGAAGTGCGCTAGCATCCATTAGTGGTAAGTTTACCGAAGATTACACTAAGCTAGTTCGTCGAATGTCAGATGTTGTAGCTCAACAAGATTAAGAGGTAACTGATGAGTAATATATTCGAAGCTAAACATGATGAACAGGAGGAATCTCATTGGTTATCAGTCGCTGATTTAATGGCTGGATTAATGATGGTTTTTTTATTTATAGCTATTGCGCTGATGCTAAATGCATTTTCAGAGCGAGACAAAATTAAGAAAGTAGCTGTTGCATACCAAGAGAATCAAGTGGCTATTTATGATGCGCTAAAGTCAGAGTTTGGGAAAGATTTAGAACGTTGGAATGCAGATATTGACGAGGATACTTTAACGTTTACATTTAAAGCACCTGAGGTCTTATTTAAAAGCGGAGAGTCTGCGGTTAGCGAGCAATACAAAGAACTTCTATTTGACTTCTTCCCACGCTATATGGAAGTGTTACAACCATATAAAGACTCAATAAATGAAGTAAGAATAGAGGGGCATACTAGCAGTGTTTGGAGCAAAGATTGCGTCGGTACTTGTGCATACTTTCACAACATGAAGTTATCACAAGGAAGGACAAGAGCTGTTCTAGGGTATGTGTATCAGTTAAAAACTAGTAATAAGTACATTGATTGGATTAGGGAACATATAGCAGCAGTAGGCCTTTCATCGTCTAAATTAATACTCGATAAAAATAACACTGAAGACAAAGCTAAATCTCGTCGAGTCAGCTTTAGAGTTATTACTAATTCAGATATTCAAATAAAACGGATACTAGAAGAGTAATAATGAAATTAAATGTTGATTTCGAACTGCTGTGGGCACGAGTAAACCAAATGGGTGCCGAGCGTTTAAATATCGATGTCGGTGAAGTTTGGCAAGATAGTGATTTTGAGTTTGATGACCAATTAAGCTCTTCTGGTATAGAGGTTAAGCTTGATGAGCTTGAATTAGAAGAAGGGCTTTTAAGTGTTCGCGGTCGTCAAGTCGTTCTCTACATTCCTGATCAAGGCTCTGGTATAGACAATGTTTTAAGTGCCCCTGAAAAAGGTCGGAAGTTTCATATTGCTGATTGCACAACTCTCAATGAAATGAAAAAAAGAAAACGATTTGAAAGATATAAAGTAACTAACAATATGTCGGGTGAATTTGAGGTTTACGGAAACTCTAAGTTTAATGGGGTCACAGAGGGGGTCGCAGCACTAGATGTATGTCAAAACTGTATAAACATGTTGAATTATAAAGGTGCAGAGAACCTATCTAAAATGGATAGGGTGAAAGTTGTAAAGTCTTTTGATTTTGTTGAATTCTTCACTACTTACAGTTCGCTTTTTAAGCGGCTTCCAAAGCAAAATATTAAAGAAATAAAAAAAGGATATAGTGCTGATTGGGATAAAATATCATCATCGATAAGAAAGTCCGTGAGTTATTCATGTCAACATTGCGAAGTAAATCTTTCTTCTGTTAAGAGGTTGTAGTGGTCAAGTAATATTGGCCACAGTTTTGTAGTTTAACCCATACCTTCTTTCTGATTCATTTGGACTTATTCCACCGTTGTATGTATGTGGCCTCGTCTGGTTGTAATAATCCATAATGTAATGAATGACCGCTTGTTTCGCTTCATTAAAATTCTTATATCCTATCGTTGGTACCCATTCAGTTTTTAAACTTCTAAAAAAACGCTCCATGGGAGCATTATCCCAACAATTTCCACGACGACTCATGCTTTGTGTTATTTGGTATCTCCATAGTCGTTGCCTAAATTTTCTACTCGTATAATGCGTACCTTGATCTGAATGGAATATAACGCCTTTTGGCTGCCCTCTACTTTCATAAGCCATCATTAACGCTTGCATTGTTAATTCACTGTCTGGTGAATTTGATAGCGCCCAACCGATAACTTTTCGACTAAATAAGTCAAGTACAACGGCAAGATAAGACCAACGTGTTCCCGTCCAAATATAGGTCACATCACCACACCAATATGTATCCGGCTCAACAACCGAAAATTGACGTTTTAATATATTAGGAATAGCTACATGTTCTTTTTTCGCCTTCTTATAATTATGTTTAGGTATTTGGCAACTGACCAAATTTAGCTCTGTCATTAAACTCGCTGCCCGGTAACGACTTAGCGGATACCCTTCATTCGTTAACATATCAGCAATACTTCTCGCACCAGCAGAGCCGCCACTTAGCGTATGAAATCGCTTAACCTCAGCTCTTAATTTAACCTCTGAAGCATTTAAGTACTTATCCCTTTTCACCCAATATTTATAACTACTGCGATGTACTTCAAAAGCATCACATAGTTTACTAATTGGATATTTATTCTTGTTGCTCTGATTGATTTTCTTAATTAATAAGAACTGTTCAGGGAGTCTGACATCAACAGAGCGGTAGCCTTTTTTAAAATATCTTTTTCTAATTCAACCTGTGCTATTCGTTTTTTAAGTGCGCGTATTTCAATTTGTTCAGCAGTCATTGGAGAAGCTTTAGGTTTGATCCCTTTACGTTCTTCTTTAAGCTGTTTAACCCACTTACTAATGGTCGAATAACCAACCCCCATGGCTTTGGCAGCTTCTTCATGGCTGCAACCATTATCAACGACTAACTGGGCTGTTTCTAATCGAAACTCAGGACTGTAATTTGAACGTTTTTTCTTTGTCATTTGTATCACCTAACGTTTGATGAGATGTATAATAACACCTCTAAGTAGGTGGCCAAATTAACTATGCCACTTCAGGTTGTTACATGTTCACCATAAAAGCGGTGAAAAGTCAGATAATTCAAGCGAAAATTTAATCGCCTTATGCGCCGACTGTCATCGAAAAGAACCATTTCATGGGCACATGTTTGTGAAGCATGAAGACACCCAGAAGATTAACCAGTTACGAAATGACCAAGACGTATATGCAAAATGTGATTGGGAGTCAGTAAGCATGAAAGTTGACCCATCTTTAATGGGAGTGATTGAACATTGCAAATTTAAAGGTTACACAGCCCCAGAGGTTGCTTATACACTTGCTGGCAACCACGGAAGACAGTCAGTTGTTTTAGAGTTAGCTTGGCCTAAAAGAAGGTTTGGAATTGTACTGCGTAACGCTAGAGAAGTAGAAGGCTGGCAAGTTTTATCTTTATCAGATGCATTAGCTTTTTTCGGAAAGAGAAAAGCAGCAAAACGTAAATATTAATGGGCTGGATGTATCAGCTTAAGTTGCTTTTTATTAAAGATATTGCAGGCAAAACAAATGAGAATACTAAGTGCTGTTTGGGTTACGTCTCTTGTCGTTCCTATTATTTTTTCAGTAAATGTTAACTCTGAAACTGTTAAAAAATCTAAATCGGATATTTGTCATGACAGGCATAGCTCTTACTATGATAGAACTAAAAACTACACGTCATTCAGCACCCTTGATGGGTGCTTAGATTCAGGTGGTAGGTTACCTAAAAATTATAAAGGTAAAGCACTTAAAGCGAGTAGCTCCAAACCACAATCATCAGCTCAAAGTAATCATGGTTCCTCACCAAAATATTCTCGAAGTAAATTTGGGCATGGCTGGGCTGACTTAAATAAAGATTGTCAAAACTCGAGAATGGAAGCTCTTATTTCTCAATCTGTAGGGCAGGTGCATTATAAAACCTCCAAGAAGTGCAAGGTCAAATCTGGTAAGTGGATATCAACATTTACCGGAAAAACAATTTACAGCGCATCTGAAATTGATATTGACCATGTGGTTCCTCTTTCATGGGCCTGGAAGCATGGTGGACACCAATGGACAAAAGATAAAAGAGTTAAATTTGCCAATGACCCTGCGAACTTGTTAAGTGTAGAGGCTCGCGTAAACAGACAAAAGGGAGCTAGAGGGCTAGATGAATGGTTACCACCAAAAAATAAATGTCAGTACGTTAGTCGATTTTTGAGGGTATATAAATCATACGGTTTAAAGCTGACAATTAATGAAGGCGAAAAATATGCTGGAATTAAAAAACATTATTGTAGTAAATAGAACTTATTTAATAACATGAAAGGACAACGAATGAGTACTATAAATAACCAGCTATACCAGTTATATAAATCTAAATGGACTGAGCTCACAGAGTGCTGTTCACAATTAAATCCTACCAATAAAAAACAATCAGCTGCACATCCTCTATTTATTAAAGTGGGTGATGAATATGAAGCCGCAAAATACAAAGTAATGATAGTAGGCCAGGAAACTGATGGTTGGATTGGTAATTTCTCATCTAATAAAGAAAGAAAATGTTTAGACTTTATTTTAAATGATTATTACTCCTATCTTTATGGTAATAAAGAATTAATGTGTAAAGAGCATTATAAAAAATACTCACCGTCTGCAAGGCTAAAAAAGAAAAATCAACGCCCCTTTTGGAATAAAGCCAATTTCAAATACTTTCAGGATGAGTTAAAAGAAAAACTAGGAGGAAGTGATATTTCGTTTATCTGGAATAACGTATCTAAGTTAGGTAAAACTTCCCGAGGTAAGGCCACGGATAATTTGGAAGAAATTGAAGACTCAATACTAAAGGGTTTACACAAGGATGAAATAGCCATATTAAAGCCCGATATCATTATATTTACTTCAGGAAGTAACAGAGACCATTTAATAAAGAAAAGATTCGGAGGTAGCTTTTCAGCACCAACATTGTTTTCGCAAAAAGAAATTGCAAAGATAACTTTTGATGAGCCACATTCAAATACATTAGCTTTTAGAACATTTCACCCCAATGCACGTTCACATATTAAAACGAGAAAGAGTCGTAACAAAGCGATTGTTGATGAAATTGTTCAGTATATAAGTTTAGTACATGGAAATATTAAGGAGTAGTGGGTGATATGCTTAAATCTTCATGGGTAAATTTTGGTGTTATTAGCGTAAAGCGTTGCGAGTGAAAAGTCAGCATGTAGGGTACTACGATTTCGAAATGAAATTACGTGTCAATTTACTTTGGCAACTATATACCAAGATAAGCACAAACATTGTTTAGTATCTCTCTCCCTTTAATCTCACACTATCAATTTATTGCTCGCCTTAAGTTGCTTACCTACAGGCTCATTAAATACCCCGCTATTCAACTCACCCCATAAGTAAAAAATTACCGAGCTAGTCAATCATGTGAACAATGTGGTTCCGATAAATCATTAACGTCGAAACTTAATACATCATCATTAACCAAAGCTATTTTGGTTTTGGTCAAATCTATATAAAAAGAGATAACACATGAAATATTACGTGGTTTTTAAAGGAAGAACACCAGGGGTTTATCAAAACTGGACTGAATGCCAAAAGCAAATAAATAAGTTTAAAGGTGCTGAGCATAAAAGTTATTCGTCAGCGGAAGCGGCTGAAGAGGCTTACTATGGCAGTGATTATATGGCTAATGCTGAAAACAATAAAAAAGAACAAGAAAGTAACTTATTACTCAATTATTTTGATTACACCATTTTCTGTGACGGAGCATGCCGAGGTAACCCTGGACCAGCTGGCTCTGGAGTAGCTATTTATCAACGGGAGGCGCTTGACCTTTTACTTTATGGAGCATACAACAGCTTCTCAACCAACAATGCTGCGGAGTTACTGGCACTACATCAATCTCTACTGTGGGCCCAAACATATATTAGTAATGGTTTAAGCGTGCAAATTTATTGTGATTCTAGCTATGCAATCAACGCCGTTACTGATTGGTCATTTAGTTGGGCGAATAATAATTGGAAAAAGAACAAAGGGGTAATAGAAAACTTGCATCTAATACAATGCTGTCATCAGCTATTTGTATCTTTACAAGGGCAGTTAGCAATTAAGCATGTTAAGGCTCATGCAGGCATCGAAGGGAATGAACTTGCAGACAGAATGGCAAATTACGCCGTAGATTCAAAGATGACTAGTTTCGCTCAATTTCACGAACCTATGAGTATCAACCACTTACTTCAAATGACTGATAGATAAGTAAGGCAAAGGGCTTCATCGATGCCTGATAAGATTGAGTTTACTAACTATTATTTATCAGGTGTCATGACTATCAGTTTAAGTATATAAATTGTAAGGTTAACCAATAAACTATTGCGTGAGCTTTTACCTTAAATACGAAATGAGCGATGAGTTGTAAAAGCGGAGTCGATAGCTCAAAAGTAAACTGATATTATTTAGTGACGTAATACAGGCATTATCTGTATCGGCCATCAAAAAACTTAAAGCGTTGAGAGAATTTCATTATTAACGCTTCACTAAAATAGCATTAAGCCATTTTTCATTTCTGTCAGGGCGGTTATCTTCAGTTGTCCAAGTCGAACTTACATCAATATTACTTAAGCTTGAAACAAGCTCAGCTAGACGTTGTTCATTGATATCAGTAAAGGAGCGACCATCTTTTTCTCGCTGGCTATCTCCATACTTAAATGAAACATACCAGACACCACTTGTTTTAAGGGCATTTGCTAATTTACTTAATGTTTCTGGTAACTCAATTTCAGGAACGTGGAGTAACGAAGCACAACACCAAATAGCATCATATTCTTCAGCTTTATCGACATCATTAAATAGGCCATGGTTTACTTCTAGACCTGTGTATTCGCTGGCGCGATAAACAAGCTCAGAGCTAGCGTCAAACGCATCTACTGCATACCCCATATCAATAAATGCCTTGCTATCACGACCAGAGCCGCAGCCAGCATCGAGTATTAATGCGCCTTTATTTAAGTCTTTAGTAAAATGCTGATAGATATTACTCATATCGACATTTACAGTTCCTTCAAAGAATTCATCAGCGTTGTCTTGGTAAAATTGAATAGTCATATTAAAACGTTATTATGCCTTTTATCTCTGGTTGCCATTCATGTATTAGCGTGGACTTAGCAATACTGTAGCTCTGCTGTAAATATTGCTTTCGTTTTGGTTCGTTATTGCCTGTTTGCTGTATCAGTGTTTCACGTAAAGGTAGGTGACTATTAATAAAATACTCGTTTCTTTTATGTAATCTACCTAGGAGCTCAATAGTTGGTACTCTAGCAAACTTACCATTCACACCGCGGTTACAGTCTTTACATGCTAAAACAAGATTCCAAACACCATTCACATTAGCCATATGCTCGTTTAACGTCCATGGTAGGAAGTGGTCAACATCAGCTAAGTTATCAGTTTTACGGCTAATGCTTATTGATGAATAACAATAAAAACAACGTCCTTTTTGATAACCGTTTAAGCTATCTCGACAACTCGTAATATCGACTCTACGTTCTTTTGTTCCAGTAAATAAAGTCTTTAATACTTGGTCATATTCAACTGCAATTAAGTTTCGGGCAACTCCCATTTTCCAACCTTGCTCAACTAACTTCCAGCGTGCTTCTGTTTCATGTTCAAAATTAGTGAATTGCTCATGTTCTGCAAGCTTGAAGAAATTATCAGTTATTCTTATACCGTCATTTACCTTACGTTCGTCAATAAAAAAACGTTGTTCAATCTCGTCATTATTAACAACATGAAACGCATCTATCACATTCGCAAACCCTAACTTTACTGTTTGCTTGATGAGTTCGTCATGGCTTAATTTATTGGCATTAAAGTCATTACAAGCGGTCAGGAACTTACTTGATTTTGAGGTGATTTGTTTAGGCTCAAGCTTTAAGTGCTCACAAAGTTGACGACTAAATGGCTCTGCTAGTTGTTCCATTTTAACTAAGTCATTAGATACAGTATTTAACTCGTAGAGAGATTTGGCTAAAGCAAACTTATAGGAAGCTACATTACGGCCGAACAATATTATTGCTCGCCAGTAATTATCTAATGTTGGTTCGACTTCGTAAAATTCCATGTCTTATTTATTTTGAAAGGTAAAAGAATAAACTTTACGATTAGAATCTTTCTGTGGCAAGTAATAAGTCTTAATAAAGACAACTATTTACGGTATGATTTATGTTAATTACGATTCGATTTTCATGGACGATGTTGTTGTATGATTCTAAAAGATAAAACTCTTCAAAAGGCTGTCTCACCAACAGCGAAAGCAGGACAAAAACAAGAGCAAGATGTAGCCTTCTTTTTAAGGCGTGCTTTCAAAGACCATAAGCAAGTGTATGTCATCAATGACTTCAAGTTTACTCACAATGATGAAACTGCACAAATTGACCACCTTATTGTTTACCCATTTGGTTTTGTCCTAGTTGAATCAAAAAGCATTAAGGGGGAAGTTAAGGTCAATGATTTAGGTGAGTGGACTCGTAGCTTAAATAATAAATGGTCAGGTATGGCTTCACCTATAAAGCAAGTTGAGTTACAGCAAAGATTACTCAGAGAAATGTTATTTGAAAATCGAGAATCGATATTAGGTAAGTTATTTGGAATAAGGCAACAGTCTTTTGGAATGCGTTGCTGGGATAATGTTTGTGCGGTTTCAAGCTCTGCAATTATTGACCGTGATTCAATGCCCAGTGAAATTTCAAAACAGCTAGTTAAAACAGAGTTCTTAGTTGATAAGCTTAGTAATGTGATGAAGTTAAAAAATAAAGTATTCAAACTAATAACCGTCGATTCTCGCCCTGATTTCAGTAAAGAGGAGTTAATCTCGATAACGTCATTCCTAATGGCTCTGCTAGAAGATAATAAAGCTCCTGAACAGGTAGTAAAGCAAGAAGTAGCGTCTACAACATTTAAAGTTGAAGCTAGTGTTGCTTCAATCTTGCAGTGTAAGTCATGTGGTGAAAAATCTGATTTCTCGGCAGAGTATGGTCGATATGGCTATTTTATTAAATGTAATAAATGCGAAACAAATACTGCAATGAAAGCACCTTGCGTTAGTTGTAGTAGTAAAAATACTAAAGTAACTAAAAAGAAAGCAACCTATACACTGAATTGCTTAAGTTGTAAAAAATCTGAGCAACTCATTAGCTGAAGCGATGTTTAAATGGGCGAATAAGGGTAGGGATAATAATGGATAAAGGGCGGTTAAAATCTTGGAATGATAGTAAAGGTTTTGGCTTTATAAAGTCAGAATAATTAGGGCGTGACATTTTTATTCATATATCATCTTTAAAATCGATGAGTCGAAAGCCTAAAGTCGGTGACTTTATTTATTTTGAAGTTGAAAAACAACCTGATGGGAAAAGCAAAGCAACTAACTGTCGCATTGAAGGTGTTTTAGCGGTAAATAAAACTAGTAGAAATAACTACTCTAAAAAGAAATCAAATGCTGTTACCAACTTGCTTTCTATCGTTGTTGTTCTAGTCATTACGGTATTCGGATATCAAAAGTTAAGCTCTAAAGTTGATGGACATAAACCTGTACCAAGTATCAAGCCTCAAGTAATTAACCAAAACATTCCTACCTATTCCTATAGTTGTGATGGTAGGCAGCACTGTAGTCAAATGAATTCTCGTGCTGAAGCAGTTTATTTTATTCAGAATTGCCCTAACACTAAAATGGATGGGAACAATGATGGTATACCTTGTGAAAATGATTCAAGGTTTTAATTGGGCATAACGCTCTGTTAGTAAGGTGCTTATAGTCCCACTCAAAAACGACAGAGCAATCAATAGAGAATACTAGCGGTATAAGCTTAAAAGTTGCCTAACATTGCACACAAGCTAACACTACAGTCATTGATTTAAGTTTTTATTTTACCATTTTAACGATAACTAATACCGCATTGGAGCCCCTTTAGTAATGGGGATGGTCCAAAAAATAGTCAACAAAGATACGATAGCTGACATTAACATGAATAGCTTTTTGAGCTGTTTGCTGTATTCAGAAGAAGTAGATCTACCTTTATCCTGACGGACAACTAAGCCCCCCTAGCGGTCACTCATGCTCTTTTCCAATCAAAATAAGGATTCTAGACGGATTACCTAACCGTTGATAATTACTGTAATTCTTCCCTCGCAAAACTCGACTGATAAATTAACTTCAGTGGCAAACATAAGTAACGGTTTAAATTAAAAAATATAATGTTGAGCCGATTTTATGTCTTTTCATTCCATATAATCCATTCTTTATCTTTTGTGGGCACCCAACCTTTCTTAAAATACTTAACAATTGATAATAACAAATCGGTATCATATCCCATTACATTTGATAATTTTTTTGAACCACACTTATCCAAACAAATCCATTTTTCATAGGCTTTTGATGCTTTTTTCCATACATATTCATTAGCTTCATAGTGATTCCACATAACTGGATCTTTCATATGGCTACATATGCATTTCAGCCATTTATTTTTCTTTGCATAATTATAAGCTTGACTAGACTTATTCTGGAGTTCTTTTTTAGTAGTACAAGTTAAAGCAACTTCTTTACATCTTTCTTTTGTCCAATAGTCACTTTTCAATACCATATGGGAACACACCTGTTCTAACCAGTCATTAGTTGAAGCGACTTTATATGCCTGACCAGATTTTTTAGAAAAATCAGTCCGATTATTGTATTTTGAGGCTTCCTTAGCGACTAAATCTATCGAATTCCATTTACTTTCGATTTTCTTTTTTGTCATATGCTTGCATATTTCATCAAGCCACTTATTTCTCATAGCTGTCAGATATGCACTACCGCTTCCTTTTTCAAAGTCACTTCTATATTTATATCGTAATGCTTCTATAGCGCAGTTTTCTTTATTCCAATACCTTTTAGGCTTTTCTAGTCGGTTCATATGTTCACAAACATCGTCAGCCCAACCGTTGGTATGTGAAGCTGACCAAGCCCCACTTGATCCAGCCCTAAAGTCCCGTCTATTCATATATTTTAATGCTTCTTTATGACAAGCATCAAAATCCCAAATTCTGTAACTTGAACCAAGGCCTCCTATCCGTGAAGTATCATTAAGCATTTGAAAGCCAAAATCCTCATACATAGAGAAGAAAAAATCTTCCGCCCAACTTTTAATATCATTTTTAGAGAAAACATACCCTGTCAATTGTTGATACGATGTATCAGACTCAAGTGCTATTTTTCGTGAGTTAGTAGTATTGTTAGCACTTTTATGATCATTTTCACGCTTGTTAAACTTATAGGTTATTCCTATATAAGCCATATTCAAACGTTTATTAACAATTGAATATATACAACGTGCTTCATCATTACCTACAACATCCATATCCTTACAGATATCGTCAAGAAGTTTTCTTTTTTGTGCCCAAGAATATTGAGCTGGGCTGCCAATACAAAATTCATTTCTGGTTTTATATTTTAAAACTTCCGTTTGGACTTCTGATTTTTTCCATACGCGTCGCATGACATTCATATGAACACATATTTCATCCAACCATTTGTTTTCTCTAGCCGAATTATATGAACTTCCTGAGTTATCTTGAAACTCACTCCGTTTAGTATATTTCAATGCTTCAATAGCACAGTTATCTTTATTCCAATATCCTACTGGCTTTACAGTTGAATCCATATGTTGACATACTTCATCTATCCAGCCATTTTTACACGCAGCTTTATAAGCACCTCTAGCATTATCGCTAAAACTTTTTCTTGATGTATACCCCAAAGCCTTTTGAGTACAGCGTATTGCATTCCAATAATTAGGGGGCTTACGTGCCATTAACAATTCCTTATTTTCTTCTTATATTTCACTTTAACCTAAATTTTGTTGTAAATGTGTTTTTGTTAGAACTGTTTACTCCCACTATTTATCATTATTGATTCTGTATATTTTAGCCAAAAGACTTCAAATTACATGGATAAATCTACTAATTTCCGCAAAGTGGCATCAATTAGACTCATAGCGGCAGCTTTGAGCTTAAACCAGCCCCACAAATGAGCAGAAAATCTTGGCTAGTATTGCCCTTAATATGCTCCTGAATTTGCAAAGGCATAATGTACGTAATTGGCTAACTCAGGAAGTCATTGGTTCAATGTTAACAAAGATACGATAGCTGACATCAAGAAGAGATATATTTTAATGCTTAATCTGTTCTTGGTGGCATAAATAATCAAAGGCAACGATGGTCAACTTTCCGATCATATAGCGGACATAAAATTAATACCTCTATCTCGCTCTGGGATACAAACCGAGATAGATTGCATGCATCATCTTAGCTCTTACAGTCGTTTGAACTGTACTTAAAATATACCTCATTACTCTGATTCGTATAAATTTTCTCGTATTCACTTTTTAAAACACCCAATCCGCCATAATTTAAATAATGTATATTTAAGGTACTGCATAAAAAACAACAACTTACCTTTTGGCATGCTTATTGATATTACCGTTAATAGTAAATGAATGTTCTGCACCGAACAGCAAATTTACAGTCAGTGTTAATTATCATTACTAGGGGAATAACAATGAGAAAGCAACTATTTAATAACAGTTCATATCTATACATGTTTAGCTATATTTCGGAACTTTGTGAAAATCTTGATAATTCTTCTGAGCAGTGGTCAGAAGAAGATCGTAATTTATATACTATTCAAAAGAATATTTTTAAAGACATACTTCATGAGGTCGACCAAAACCATATTCCTTGGGAAGATAGTCAACAGTATTTTGGCCATATGAACTCTGCCGTATTACCTATTGCGGTGGCAATTCAGGCAGGGGTTAGCATATACAATCCAAACAATGTTACAGCTCAAAGTAGTCCAACCACTACTGCCTATGAACACCAAAACATCGAAGATTTCGGGGACCTAATTGGATATGACTCTGGCTCATCTGGTCTTATGATGAGTGGCGGAACGTTAGGTAATACTCAAGCCATATTAACTGCGAAATTATTAAAACAAGTTGTTTATGCGGTTCATTTAAATCCTAAAACCCGTCATTTGTTGCCTTTTGGCGCTCAAGAGCGATCTAACCTTTCTACTAAAGATGCTGCTGTATTAATGGATAAATTAAATCAGCAAGGCATGTTAGAAGAAATTTTAAATTCTGCAAAGAAAAGTGAATGTACTCAATTTCGAGGCAAAGTTTTTAGAACTGAAACAGCACACTATTCAGTGGTAGATGCTTGTGTTAAAGCATCTATTCCTCTTGATGATATTGAAATAATTAAAGTGGATGAAAACTTTAGAATGGATACTGATGACTTATTTAAAAAAGTAGAGAAGTGCATTCAAGAAGGAACACCAATTATAGCTGTTGTAGCCATAATGGGCACAACAGAAGAAGGTGCTGTTGATCCATTACATGAAATTGTATCTTTTCGTACAACAATGGAAGAACGCTACGGTGCCTCATTTTATATTCACTTAGATGCGGCTTTTGGTGGCTATCTAAAAACCTTGATCACAAAGCCTGATGGAACTTTATTACCTCATGATGAACTGGACATTGATATGGATAGCTCAACATATGCAGCATTAACATCGATGAATGAAGCCGATACTGTCGTTACTGACCCCCATAAAATGGGATATTTGCCCTATGGTTCATGTGTTCTTTGTTATAAATATAAGCAACATTTAGCTGTGCTAAGTAAACAAGCTTCTTATGTATTTGAGCATGATGAAAGTAATCCATCTTTAGGTGTTTCAAGTATTGAAGGGAGTCGTCCTGGTGCGGCAGCGGCAGGTCTTTACGCTGCTAATAAATTACTTCCGCTGAATCGCTCTGGTTACGGTAGATTGATTAGCAATAACATTGAGGCCGCCCAGAATCTAGTTCGTTTAATGTTTAATAATGGAGATTTTGTTGTAAATGGTCGATATTTCAATGTCACTCCTGTAACCAATAATATTGACTTTAATGCTGTTTTATTCGCAATCAATGAAAGTGGGTCGTCTTTGAATGATTCAAATAACCTTAATAAACAAATATTTGAAAAATGTCATTATGTTGGAGTAGGAAGTAAGCCTGAGCTATTTTTGGCGTCAACAACTTTGCCTATCCGTTCATTATCAAAAGCGCTAGCTCCTTATGTCGAAAAGTGTGGTTTTGATACTTCTGACGTAGAGCGTGAACCTAACTTGCATGTATTACGCGGAATTATGATGGATAATTCCTTGGCTTCTGAAGAAGCTCTAGAAAAGTTTTGGATTAATCTTAAGTCAAAGATATCGCAAGTCGTTGCAGATATTTTAAATCAAACAGCGACAAAAGAAGCCGCTTAATTTACAAATAGTTCGTCCTAGTAAAGTCTAGGGCGAACTTTGAAGGAGTATAAGAATGACTTTTTTAGAAGAGTTAAAGCAGCGTGGTGCGATTGCTGATATTACTAACGAAATGGCTTTATCTAAGCTATTAGAAAATGAATCAATAGGTGTTTACTGTGGAATAGATCCAACTGAAGGCAGTGCACATGTGGGGCATTTATGTCCTTTTATGTTGTTAGCTAGATTACAACGAGCTGGCCATAAACCAACTGTTTTGATTGGTGAGTTTACAGCCTCTTGCGGGGACCCTTCATTTAAAGAAAAAGAGCGAGATAAGATTTCTTTGGATGTGATTAATACCTGGGCAACAAAATTAACGAAACAAATGAAGAAAATAATTTCTTTCGATGGGGAAAATGCTGCACAACTTGTTAACAATAAGGATTGGTTCGGCAGTATGCCAGTACAAGTATTTTTACGTGATATTGGTCGATACTTTTCGGTTAACAATATGATCCGAAAGAAAAGTGTTAAGCAACGACTGGATAGAGAAGAAAAAGGTATTTCATATACTGAGTTTTCTTACTCATTACTCCAAGGCTATGACTTTGCCCACTTGAGTCAGCAAGGTGTATTGTTGCAAATTGGTGGCAATGATCAAATGGGTAATATTATTAGTGGTATTGATTTAACTAAAAAGTTGCACGGGACAGAGGTTTTTGGAATGACAATGCCGCTCATACTGAAGGACGATGGTAAGAAATTTGGTAAGACCGAGACAGGTACTGTTTGGTTAGATAGTAATAAAACATCACCTTACGCTTATTACCAGTTTTGGTTGAATACACAGGATGTTGATGTAGAGCACTTTTTAAAAATTTTTACTTTTTTATCGCTTGATACTATATCTGAAATAGTAAAAATACATAACAAAGCTCCACATATGCGAGGTGCACAAAAGGTTTTAGCGGAGCAAGCAACTAAGTATGCCCACGGCAATGAATCACTGAAAAGTGCAATTAAATTAAGCGAAACACTTTTTAAGGGTAAAGCGGCAGATCTTACAATGGAAGATTTTAAGCAATTAGAATCTTCAGCTATTAGCAAAACGACTAGGAATGAAATGAATGCTTCTTTAGCGAAACTGTTGGTTGATGCGGGTTTAGCAAAAAGCGCAACTAATGCTCGTTATTTAATAAAAGCAAACTCTATTAGCCTTAATGGTAATAAGATAAATGACCAAGACTACAAGTTACAGCTAACAGATAACTTGTATGGTAGATATAGCTTAATTAGTAAGGGGAAAAAGTCATTTGCCTTAGTCATTTAGAGGCTTGCTTTAAGTAAAGATGCGAATTTGTTAAAAAAGCTATCGAATTCGCATTTTTTTATTGCGAATTCGATGTTTTAGTGAGACTCTCGTTACTAGAAGTTATTGTTAATAAAACTAAATAATTTTCAAAATACAAAGGGTTAACCTTCATTTTAGTAAGTTGGATTACAAATTGCAGTAAACTATTCGGATAAATTTTTTATAAAGATAAATCGCTATATGCAAATAATTATTAATGGAATTTTACAAGGTTTATTGATAGGAGCCGTTGGTGTTGCTTTCGCGCTGGTTTACCGTACAACTAAAGTATTCCACGTTGCTTTAGGGGGCTTATATTCTTTATCTCCTTATATTTTTACCATGCTCCTTACATTTCAGTTTCCTATTTGGCTTTCATTGGTTGTATCAATGTTAATTATTTCCTTTCTAGGTTTTGCGCTTGAATTTACAATTCACCGACCACTTTTAAAAAAAAATGCACCGCCTGAAGTAAACCTTATAGCATCTCTTGGGGCATATATTGTCATAGTTCAACTTATTGCAATTTTTTGGGGGAATGAATCACAAGTTGTTCAACAGCAAGTAAGTCAAGTATGGCGCTTAGGTAATGTGTTTGTTGCTCAACTCCAATTATTAGGGCCTCTATGTGTAATTTTAGCTATAGGTGTGATTCATTTTTGGCTTAAGCACACCAATAAAGGTTTAGAGCTTAGAGCATTGTCAGATAACTCAACGGTACTGGCGCTTTTAGGTCGAAATATAAACTCCTTAAGAGGAACTGCATTTTGTGTCAGTGCTGGATTGATATCAATTGTTTCAATAGGGATCGCTTGGGATGTTGGGTTTGATCCACATGCTGGGTTAGAAATCATTCTTTTGGGGATGGTAGCAACTATTATTGGAGGAAAAGACTTCATTTGGGCCCCCATGGCTGGTGGCCTATTACTAGGGATATTAAGAGCTGAAGTTGTATGGTTTGGCTCTGCTCGCTGGGAAGAGGCAGCTACATTCATTCTATTAGTTTTATTCTTATTCTTGAGGCCACAAGGTATATTTGCCAGTAAAAAAAGGCTGGAGTCATTATGAATTATCTGATGCACTTAGTGGTTTATTTTGAGATTTTTGCGATAGTTGCACTAAGTCTTAATCTTATGTTGGGTTATGGCGGTTTACTCCAAATTGCACACGCAGGCTATTATGGTATTGGTGCGTATTCTGCAACCTTGCTTTGGATACATTTTGGACTTGGTTTCATTCCAGGGCTTCTCTTAGCAGGTGTTTGTGCTGGATTTTTAAGTCTTTTAGTTTCACTTCCTGCTCGCCGCTTTAATGGTGATTACTTTGTTATGGTCAGCATAGCGGTCCAAGCACTGATTTATGCTGTATTGTATAACTGGACTTCCGTTACCAACGGCCCATTTGGTATATCTGGTATACCTAAACCTGAAATTTTAGGATTGGAGTTTAGCTCTACTGGCGCTATTACTTTACTTTATGGTTTTATAGCATTGATCTTTATAGGAGGCATATCTTTATTAAAAACGTCTCCTTTTGGTCGAGCGTTACAGGCTATACGGGATGATGAGTTGGCAGCAAAATCTGTTGGAATTCCGGTTAACAAGCTTAAATTGCAAGTTTTTGCAATTGCGTCTGCGTTAGTAGGGTGTGCTGGTGGGTTATATGCCGCTTATGTATCATATATTGACCCAACTAGTTTTAATCTAAACGAATCAATTTTGATGCTTTCTATGGTAGTGATAGGAGGCGTTGGTAATATTCGCGGCCCGTTATTAGGTGCGTTTATTCTAATAACACTTCCAGAAGCTTTAAGGTTTGTGGCGCTGCCTGATGAAATTGCAGCAAATATTAGATTACTAATCTATGGGGTTCTTCTTATTATTCTCATGTTGGTTAGACCACAAGGTCTAGCGGGCAATTATAGATATCAATGAGAATAGTATGAGTATATTAAAAATGATGGTAAATAATAACGCTGATTTTTTAGCTAAGACTCAAACGGACGAGCCCGTAGTTAAAAGAAGTGGCTTCTCTAAATTAGTTGTTGAAAATATAGCTTTGTCATTTGGTGGGCAGCAAGTATTGAAAAATGTAGGCTTAGAGCTTTTGCCTGGACAGGTGGGGTTATTAACGGGTGAAAATGGCTCTGGAAAAACAACGTTTCTAAATGTGCTTTCTGGTTTTTTAAAGCCCGATGTCGGGCAAGCTCACCTTATCAAGGAAGGGAAAACTATTGATATCTTGAAAGAAGAATCTGATGAATTACCACATCTTGGTATTGCCCGGCTTTGGCAGGACATACGGCTATTCCATACTATGACAGCCTTAGAAAATGTTTTAACCGCAGCTCCGAGCATTGGTATAAGCCCTTTTAAGGCTATATTTCAGCCAATTAAAGTGTGGCAGCAAGAGCAAGTTCTTATTAAAAAGGCTATAAATTGGCTTGATATGATGGGGATGAAAGAAAGAGCTGGCTCTTCAGGTGATAAATTAAGTCTCGGACAGGCAAAGAGAGTTGCTATCGCTAGATTATTACAAACAGGGGCAGAAGTTCTGCTATTAGATGAACCCCTTGCCGGATTAGATCAAGCTGCATCACTTCAGCTCGTTAATGACTTAGGAATTTTAGCACAAGAAACGGGGAAGGCTTTACTTATAGTCGAGCATAATCAAGACAGCATAATTCCTATAGCAGATTATAAATATGAATTGCTTGATGGTGTTATTAATACTACTAAATTAAGGAATAGAGATGACGTTGCTTAATTTTGAATGGTTAAAAAAAGGAGCACGAGAAGGTAATGAACAACCATTACTTAAAATTAAAAGGTTAAGTGTGAGGTTGGGAACTAGACAGATATTTGAAAATCTAGATTTAGAAATATTTCGTGGTGACCAAGTTAAGGTTAATGGCCCTAATGGTGCAGGAAAAAGCACACTGTTAAATGCAATCATGGGGGTTGATACTATCGAAAATGGCGATATCTCATTTAACGGCATAGACATAACTAATGTTTCAACGGATGAAAGAGCCCAATTGGGTATTTCTTATATGAGGCAACGGGGAAACGTTTTTCCAGAATTAACAGTTGGAGAGAATTTACAGTTAGCGTTGGGATCTAAAGGGTATCATCTATTTGAACAACGTTTTCCTAATTGGGGTAGGGATATCAAAACAGATACGACGGCTAACCAGCTTAGTGGGGGGCAGAAACAAAAGCTGGCTCTTGGAATGATTGTTTGTAGAGATTCGCCTTTATTTTTGTTAGATGAACCTTTGGCGGGAATGAGTGCAGGTGCCAAAGAAGATTTTTTTAATTTTAATCGCTCAACTGTAATTTTTATTGAGCATAACTAATATAAATGGAGACAATAATGCATTTAAAACTTTTAATAATTATTTTAGTATTTCTAGTGTCGGGGTGTACAGATAACAAACAAGACACACTTAAAATAGGCGCAATTTTGCCATTAACAGGAAAAGTAGCTTTTGTTGGTGAACCGGAAAAAGCTGCTTTAAAAATTGCATTGCAAGATATTAAAGATAAATATGGCGATAAGTTAAAAATAGAACTGATTATCGAAGACAGTAAAGCAGATCCTAAAACGGCTGTTACTCTAGCTAGAAAGTTAACTGAGATAGATAACGTAGATGTACTGTTCGTGTCCTTGTCAAAAATAAATAAGGCTGTATCGCCTACATTAATTGGTAAAGATATTGTACATTTTGCGACTACTACAAGTGACATTGGTGCTACAAGTGCTACACCATTTACTTTTAGAATCTATGAAAACTTTGGTATTGAAATGGAGTTGCTTGCAAAACATGCCGCTCAAAAGGGTATTGAAGAATTGATAAGTATCAAAACAGACGATTATGCTATTGAGCAAGCATACAATGAACTTAAAGCTAGAGCGGAACTTTTAGGTGTTAAAGTTTCAGAGGGCAGTTTAATACAACTAGGTAATAAAGACTACCGAACTGAACTGCAAAAAATACCTAGAAAACTTACTAATAAGCAAGGTTTGGTATTTCTTGGGTACGGCCCTGAGTTTCCAAGAGCTTTGAAAACACTAAAGGAATTAGATCGTGGCATAGGGAATAAGTTAGGTATGTATACGTTTATGACGGGAGCTGCACAGTCTGAAGGTGTTGAATTACTAGAGGGAATTGAATTTAGTGGCTTCGCTAAAACACAAAAAGATAAAAAAGTTTTTGAACTTACTAGTAAAGTTATGAATACTTTACCAAAGTATCAAGCATCTCCATTTATCAACTTTGTTTATACATACGATGCAATGATGTTGCTAGCAGAAGCAGCTAATGATACAGAGGATAGAAATTCTGCTGAAGAGTTAACATCAAGTATTTTGACAAAGAAAAGGTATGTAGGGGTTGGTGGTGAAATTAATATTAACAATGATAGAGATTCGATCATTCCTATGGCCATGTTTAAATATCTTAACGGTCAGATTGTTCCATTATAATAAGGAAGGTTTTCGTGGTAAGAGTTAATATTTTAGTTGAGAATAGTCGTCAACCAAATGCCATTGTGAATCCTTTGGTAAATTGGCTAAATGGAAATGGCATTGAAACGAACATTAGCCAACCAGAAAACCTTCAAGAATCTTTTGATTCGGACATTATAAATATATGGGCATTAAGGGATGACATTTTAAGCATTTATAATCCTAGCCCAAATGATTTTGCACTTGCTGCCGTAGCTCCTGAACCATATAGAGTACTACATCCTGCCGTCAGTATATCTTCATCAATAGATGAAAAGGATGCTATAAAAGAGTTTGGAAGTTGCACTTGGATGTGTAGTGATGATGATGGGGTAAAAGTAGTTAAGTTTTTTGGGGGGGCGAATACCCTGATATTGTCCGAAAGGACCGAAAGGGTCGCGTATCATACTGCATTATGCATAATGGTACCTGAAGTGTTTACGCTTTTTGAAGCAGGTAAACAAGTAATTGAAAACAACTTACCTGAAAGTAAAGTTGATGAAGTCTGGAATCAAATCCTCAGTACAGCCAAAAGAACAACCCAGTTATATACGAAAGGCCATTATCATGGCCCCGTAGCTCGTTTAGATAAATCTACCTTAGATGCACAATTTAGTTTAATAAAGAAAAGTGTTCCATGGATTTTTCCCCTATATTCGGAATCTATACAATACCGTGTTTCAAATATTGTTACGGATCGGCATAGAATTCATGATGTTGGTCTTTCCAAGTACTTTTGGGATACCAAGAGTAAAAATATAATTGACGAGTATAAGAATAATCAAAAAGAGCTAATTTTAGAAAGTGAAGCTAACGAAATATTAACTGACCTTGTTTCAATCATGCCATGTCGTCCTAGTTTAGTATCCTTAACTTTTTTTAAATTAGAGAGGTCAGACGATAATTTATTCAAACCATCCTTGAAAGGTGATGGTTTCTTTTTTAGCAATTCAGAAATATTATCAAATGCTTTTAAAAATCAAATAAAGTTCTTTCTAAGTTCTGAATCTCCTGAAGGTATATCAACAAAAATGATATCTCAAGATATAAATGAACTTAAGCCTTTTATAGTTGTTAATTCTCAATTTGGGGAGAAAGTTGATTTTAGTGATAATGAGCTATTTAAAACGATGTTATCAACAAGGGATGGAAGTATAAATGTCGAAGATTCAAAAGACTATAAGTTGTATGACATAAAGTTTGGCTCCGAAATAAACAAAGGTGAAAAAGATGTTGATGGTTGGTTTCCGTTAGATTATAACGACACTTGTGAGTTGATTATCCCTATTTTTAGATTTAACACTGATGAAAACACCCCCTTATTGGAGGGACTAATAACAATTGTTAGCTCTTCAGCCGATATCGTTAGATTTACACCTTCTCGTATAAATGAAATACAAAACTTAGCGCTTAAAAGGTATGTTAGCTTAGGGCATGTAGAGAGACTTTTGAATGACTTTGCTCTTGGCGACAAGATGGCTAAGCTCGAAGAGCCGATGAGAAATGTGTTCGAATACTCTAAGAAACTTGAACAAAACTTAAGTATGATTGAGGATGTTTTAAACCCTTATCGTTTTTGGGTTGCTGATGCCGAAATGCAAAACTTTGCAAGTGATTTGAAGAAGATATTTACAGCTCAGCATGATATCTCTCGATGGACTACTCCTGACTATGATGGTCTTAGAGTTATATGGGAAAAACATCGTTTTTTGATCAAAAAACAACTTGGTACCAGCTTCTTTCCTGAGCTCTATAGTAAATACTTTTCAGGGTTTGACAGCTTAGTATATTCAGAGGATGTTGCGTGTGCCGGAAAGGCATTAAGCTCTATTAACAAAGTACCATTACTTTGGCTAGCGAATTTTGAACTATTCGTTAAAGATAATGAACAATCTAATAAAGTACTTAGCTTAGAACAAGAAATATCTTCCCTTCCATTCATAATATGCTTGGAAAAACTAAAAGGTACAATAAAAAGACTACAAATTGAAAAAAAAGAAAATCCAAAATTTGGTATTTGGGGACAGCTTTCTTTAGAATTGAGAATTGAAGTAGATAGAAGGGGCGAAACTGGGCTATTCGCACTTAAAGACAAATCGGAGAAGCTGTCTAATTCAGGTGAATATACTTCTGGACTATCTGCTAAGCACACATCTCACGCACTGGCATTACTATACTCAGCCTCTTCAAACAAAGAGTTTAATGTTAATAAGAAAGGTAACGCTTTGTGTATGAAAGCAAAAATAAACATAATGGAGGTTTTGTGATGAGAGTGATTGCTGTTGACATTTGCCAAATGGGGAGCTGGTATAAAGATTGGAAAAGTTTATCACATAGGATCCATATTCTATCGCCTAGAGAATTCAAAAAAAGTGATTTTTCAAAAAGTGAGTTACCACTTCTTATTTTAGTGCATCAAGAGCGGTGTATAGACTTGATCCATGAAAAGTTTGTAAGTTACTTGAAGAACAGTGAAAAAGTATTTGTTTTATCTGTAACCGGTGGTAGTCAAAATCAAAAAGACATTATGGAACTTCCTAGGCTACATTTTTCTTCTCGAGTTGTTTCGTCAAATACTGATTTATCTAGTCTATCAAGGGATTTTGAAACATTGTGCGATAGCCTTCAAGCAGCAAGTTCAATATCTGGAATATATGAAGCATGGGAAGTGTGGGATTATAATTCATTAATTACTAATATTTCAGAAACAGAACTAATAAGTAGTCTTAATCATGACTACTTAGTGAAAATAAAAAATAATGTAACAGCAATGTTAAAAGGGGCAAACTGCCAAGCTGATGAGGAACGGATGCAAAAAGTAATCAATTTATGGTCGGAAGCACAAGACTCTTTAAATGAGTTGATGAAGGTTATACCGCAAGCACAATTCGATAAAATTCAATACTGTATCAGGGAAGTAGAAGCAAAGATTAATTGTATAGAAAACTCATTAACAAGAAGTGAGCTTATTAATTCTATCGATAAACTTTTTGTTAGTTTAAAGACAAGAAGAGAGGCTTAGTCATGTCAGAGTTACCTGTAATTATTATTATTGATGATGAAAATGGGGCTGCTAACGATGAGCGGAGAGTTCTTTGTGAGAATCTTAATATTCAAGATATTACTGGTGATGATACAGATATTGAAGGTAAGAGTTTAGCTACCAATATAGTTACTCCTGTTTGTTATGCTTTTTTTTCGACGGGGCAGTCCAATGAAGGTAAAAATAGTGTTGAAGTTGTCAATAATTTCATATTTAAGCATATATCTAACAATGAAGTTAGCCTAATACTACTTGATAGTGAATTTAAAGAAAAAGATGAAAATGGAAAAATAATAAGGCGAAAAAAACCACTCTTTTGGGGGAAAGAAATATACGAAACTGTTAAAAGTACATTTCCCAAAATACCAGTAAAAATTTTTTCAAGTCATGAGGGAGACTTTGCGAAACCTAAAAACTCTGGTGCCACTTATATACGCAAGTCGCCTGATACTGACCTGCGAAAAGAGCTGTTTAAAAATGCACAGCTAACCGTTCCACAAAAGAAAAAGCTAGCCTATTGGCTAAAACTTCCTCCTGAAGAAAAAGTCATTATAAAGTCTAGCAAAATGCTTGATCTATATAATGATTTATCTCTAGTTGCAAAGAGCAATGTCAGTGTTTATTTATTAGGAGAATCAGGGACAGGCAAAGAGGGTCTTGCTAAGTATATCCATGATTGCAGCGAGAGGCCTGAAGATAAGTTTTTTCCATTAAATTGTGCAGCACTGGCTGATAATTTACTTGAAAGTGAATTATTTGGTCACGAGAAAGGTGCATTTACAGGTGCTGATAAAGTGAAATGTGGCTTATTTGAACGTGCAAACGGAGGTACAATATTCTTAGATGAAATCGGCGATATGCCCGAAAATATGCAGGACAAAATATTAAGAGTTTTACAAGAGAAAAAATTTCGAAAAATGGGCGGAACAAAAGAGAGTTATTCAGACTTTAGGTTAGTAACTGCGTCACATAAAAATTTAGAAGAAATGCAATTAAAAGGAAATTTTAGGTCAGACTTGTACTTTCGCCTAGTACAATACACTGTAAAAGTACCTCCTCTAAGGAAAAGGACTGAAGAAATACCTTTTTTTATAGAACACTTTACACAAAAAGTAAAAGAGGATATAGGTTTAAAGGAAGTTAAGGGATTTAATCAGGATGCTCTCAAGTTTCTGTCAGGTTATGATTTTCCGGGTAATTTACGAGAATTGGAGACCATTGTACGAGCTTGTGTAATGGCGAATTTTAATCAGGCAGCCAATGATAGTATTGATACGCAGGTTGTTTCGGATGTATTAGCAAGTATTTATAGACAGGATATCAGTAATTCAGTTTCTAAAGAGAGAATAAATGCAGATAAGCCCGAGGATTTACATATAAGCCAAACTTTAACTGACCTGCTATCAAATGTAGAAGGGTATAATCCAAAATATCATGAGGTAATAGGCTCTTATGAGAGAATTCGCTCTGTATTTCAACAGCTTATTTTAAAGTCAATGGTAGAGATTAGAAAAGTAGATAATAACATTGCAGAGAGTTTCACTAAAAACCTACCGGGAGAAGAACATTGGATTTATACAGACAATCCCGCCTTTTTAGATCGAATGATGACGTTAGGCTTATCATCAAACTCTAATGATCCTAAGGTACATGAAATTATAAATAGTTTGGTCAATTCGGCTGAGTTTTCTGCATTGTTAGCTGAGCGGAAAAGCTTGAAAAAGAAAGCGAAAAAATAACTGAAGTTTAGCCTTTGCCTTAAAACTAATTTCGAAGAATTGTCTTTTTCTAGGTGAAGTAATTTGTATTTCATATAAAAGACAATACTCTATTTTTTAGTTACTTTCATTTGTAAATGGACTGAGAAGTAACATAGATATCAGTAAAGTCTATGTATTCATCTCGGTCTGCTGCATATTTTGAGCTAGCACCGCCGAAAAAAGTGGTGAACAGTAGCTGATCTATAACTAACTGAGGCGTTAACCTAAAAGTGAGTTGATCTGTATGTACTAAATGTTCCCCATCAATATATAGGTCAACTTCACCGTCAGGGTGAGCATTACCTTGTTCATCGAATGTGTTTTGTTTAATGCAATGTTCTAGTGAATACCAGCGATTACTGTCCAATATAAAATCAGAACCATCAGCCAACTTGGAGTAATTTTTTAAGCTAGGAGGGCTTTCAATATCAGGATTATAGCTATAAACAAGAGCTGCCAAGCGACCTGCGCCTATACCGCTATTATTATGTGTTTGCCATTCCAATCGTGAAGTATAACCATTATAGCCATTTGCCCTTTCGCCTCCCGTGGCGTCGTCACCTGCTGCTAAGCCTGGCCCAAACTTTCCCATTCCTGAAAAAATAAAGTCGCGCTTGAATCTAGCTCTAAAACTTACACAAGTCGTGTTTGTGGTGCTTAATTTAGGTAACCATGCACGAAAAGAGATACCGCTATTTACAGGACCAAATTTATTCTCGGGGTAGTGAACCCGAATAAATCGATTAGAAACAGTTTTTAGCTCATTTTCTTTTAGGATTTCAGCTCTTTCTTCGTCAATGCCTTCAAACCAATTGTTTTTAATACTGTAATCTGAATAAAGGTCATTGTATGTGTAACTTCCTTCTTGTCGGTCGTTCCAATTTATATGAAATAATAAATGCTCAGATTCAATCGAAATGCCAACTGGCCGTTGTGGAAGCATATTATTAATGTCTTCATTGGATTTTTCATCGCCACAAGCACTAAGTAATGCAATCCATGACGTTATTAAAATTGTTCTCTTTTTCATGAGGTAACCTTTAATTTATTGTTGGGACCCTAGTGATCACGCTGCTTTTTGTATCAACTTCAAAGCCATTTTTAACTAAATAAGGAGTTAGTTTTAAATATGACACACCGTTGGCGCGAAGAATGGCTCCTGCTTGGTTCAAGCGCATCAATGGCCGAATCAATTGATGATTTGTTTTAATTAAAGATTGATTTGAGTTATTTATTCTAATTGCCTGGCTTAATGTTTGAATACCCAGCAATAAAGGTTCCTTACTAATCATAGCTATAGGTAACCGCTTAGCTATGTTGTTTATGTCTCGATAAAATCCAAGGTCATTTGTACATATATAAATACATTTGTATTGCGAAATAGTTTCATTATGGTCAATTAATAGTTTGATCAATCGAGAAGTTAATTTTCTATCAGCGGCATCTTTCTCTACTTTTGCTAAGTGGTAAATGGCACGATCATAATCACGATGATTCAGCCACCTTGAGGGAGTGGTTGTATTACAGTACAGTTCAATTTCACAAAACGGCTCTAGGTTAAATCCTTCTTGTAAGAACACCTTTGGACTAATATTATCAGCATCTATGCATAATAACGTCTTACGTGCAGATACCTTCTTGTTATTACTATTTAAATAGCGTCTTTTAAACCATTGAAAAAAATTTTTCATATAACTACCTTACTAATTGATATAGCCAGACAAGAAACCAAGCCAATGATTGAAATAATTAGCGCTGTCCAATTTGCATGATAAAGACTGTTATCGCTGGATTTACCTAATGATTCGGCATGGCGCACATTACTGGGCTCGTAAGTGTGTTTATTATCATGACAGTTTTCTTGATTATTCTCTTTGTTATCAGCGGTAACTTTTGTTGGCTCTGCACCCCCAGCTACTACTTCAGCTAGTTGTGCGAGCTTTAGTTTTTGTTTGTCGTCATGATGAGGTGCGTTTACTTCCGGTGCTTGGCTCAGAGTCTCTTGTGGAGATCCAATTACTACTGTTTGAGCACTATTTTCATTTATATTTGTTTCCAGCCACTCACCATTACAGCCATCAAATTTGAATACAGGGCGAATATAGTTGTGAAGGTCCGTTGAATTAGTAGAATCTGGAATTGCAGTGGCAGCTGATGGAAACAGTAACATCGTAGCACTGTTTTGTTTCACAGATTTACGAACAGTCCATGATTGAGCGATGAATATACCATTAACGTTGAATTTCCTGCCTTCTTGGTAGAGCATATCCATAGTTGTTTCAGCTTTTATTAGTCGGGACGCTTCTTCAAATATTAGAAAGTGTGGAATGCTGTCATCCGAAAACTTTGCTTGATTAAATATCTGCCTGAATAATGAAATCGCGTATATTGATTGTGAAACTTTATTAGATAAACGAGATAAATCGTGAAGGATACTTCGACCATAAGGACTTTTAACGTTTGTCTTTTCTCTTAATAATAAAATCAAAGGCTCAAGTTGAAATTGACTAGATTGGCTAAGGTGTTTCCGTAGTACCAAGGCAAGCTCTTTATTTGTGATATCCTGTTTACAACGTGATAAGAGTTTTCTTAGCTCGCCCAATTGAACAGGCCCTAAGTTCGATGCAGCCTCTTTAACCTCACAAAGCTTTTGGTCTATATGGATATCCCAAGGTAAATCCGTCGTTTTTTTAAGCCAGTCAAATGGAAAACCGCGATCAACTGCTGACCAGGTACATTCTTTTGAAAACAATTCAGAGTATTCACCATGAAGATCTATAATGTGCAGGCATGCAGTACTATCTCTATATGTTAATTGAGTTAGTATTTGCTTGGCTAAAACTGTTTTCCCTTCGCCAGATTTACCTAAAATTAGATAATGATCGTTTTTAGCTGTTTCCTGGGCTAAAAAACTCTGTGTTACAGGTTCTTCGATAATTGTCTTATCTACCTTAACTTCCGTTGGTTTTTGTTTTACTTCCATAACTCAGTACTCACTTTTAGGTAAAATTTTTAAATAAGGCTTAATGTAGCAATAATGCTAGCAGGGCGAAGACAATAGAGACGGTTAGGAATGCTAGTGCCCAGGCACAATTATCACGTTCAATTGATGATGTATTGATTGTAGAGTTATTGCTTTTCATTTGTTTTCTCCCAGCGATATTTAATCTTGAATTTATCACTTAGTTGCTCAGTCAGTTGTAGTGCATGCTGGTGCAAAGTTGATTGGTTATTAAATTGCAGAGCCACTGTTGTTATGTTTTGTTGCTCAAGTGACTTACTTAATGCATTTAATGAGTTATATGGCTTACCGGACACAACATAGGATCCGTTTCCAGACACAGTAACTTCTATACGTTTCTCTGTAGCCTCTCCTGATGAATCTGACTCAAGAGATGCTTCCTTTGTATCTTCAACAGAGGGTTCTTTACCTTCATTGATTAGAGCAAGGAGTAGCAAGGTCGCGAAAATATCAGACATTAGAGCTAGCGATTTCATTATGCTTTATCCATATTTTCTGGACAGAGTGAAAAGCATAGCCAAAGCGTTCCAATTGCTAATACTGATGTGCTAAACCCCCCCATGAAGTCAGCTGTCTGCATAGCTTCTCCGCTAACTTTTACGCGAGCGTAGGTTAGAACAACGGCAACTAGGGTGCCAAGAACTCCTAAGTAAGAGTTCTTTTCGGCAATCCATCGGACTTTAGAGTACTCGCAAGGAACAGCTAGTATCGCTTTATAAAAGGTAGCGAGGCACACGGGTATAATTAGAGGACTTAATGGACCAACATGTTCGAATATCAGCTCTAGCCCTTCAAAGCTACTTTTAGGGAGCAGAAATATAACGAATAAATTAATAATAAATGCCGCTATCCAGATTTTTAGTGAGAAACTATTCATAATTTATGCTCCAACATTACTGTAAGATATTCGTCGCGAATACTTTGGTGACATTGACTTTTTAAGTCACCTTCCAACGGCCCACACCGACAAACTAAAGCCTGTTTAAAAGAGTCATCTACACTCCAGCAAATAGCTCTTGTATCTGGTATCATTAAGGGTAAATCGTCTGTCATTGCACTTTCTGTTTCTAAGGCTGGCGGCACTTGTTTATCGACTGCTTTGATACCTTGTGACACACTGTAAATAACTGGATTTATCTGCTGAGTTTTCTTGTTGTAAAAAGCTAACCATTGTTCAAAGGTTAATTGTGTTTTCTGCAACCAAGTAGATAAATCAGCTTGGTACAAGTGAACGAAATACAACATAGCAATTACCGTTATGATCTTACCCATTGAACACCTCTTTAGTTGAAGCATGAGACTACTAAACTCATGCTTACCCCTATTATTTTTGTCTGTTCCAAATCATTCCGCGAGTAGCTTGGTTATGTTCAGCATCTTGCGTTGTAGCATTTTTGCCTTTCTCTAGTGCTTTAACTGCACTCAAAAAGGCTTTGCGCTTACTTGGTTGACTGAAATTGAATCCATGTAAACTTGCGGTAATAGTAGTGGTTAGTGTGCCACGATCATTTGCGTCTTTTAGAATGCCCGCTAACCGTTTAACTATAATTTGAGCTGTCTTGATAAATTGCCCTTCCCAAGCCACCTGATAAGATAATTGCATCGCACCCGCAACAGTTAACTTGTTACCGTAATGAGAAAAATCATCAGATTCTAAGAGATCAGCTGCCATATGTTTCATTTCATATAAAGCATTGATGTCGGAAGCAAGTTGATCTGATATTTTCAGCCCATCTTTTGTTGCAAGTTGCTCGAGCTTGGCTCCCATTGTAAAGAAACCATCGTTGGTTTCTGATAAGCTTTCTTTATTTTCATCAGCCAATTTAGCACTTTGAATAAAGTCTTCATGGTCGCTTGCTAGGTTTAAGTTCTTGCCCTTTAACGTTTCAAGCTGAGTATCGGCAGTGATCAACATACCTGTCGCTTGATTTAGCAACTCGTTACGTTCGTCATCCGTAGGTGCTGCGGCAATCGCTTCTATCAAGGCTGCAACATCATCTGTTATAGTGATCGCCTCGTTAGTTTTAACATTGACGTCATTATGTTGCTTGCGAAAGTCACGCAGTCTATTTTCATCCTCAACCGAAAGCCCTCGTTCAAAGTAATCGTTCTTTGCTGTGTCAGCTAAAGCCGGCAACGAACCTAAAGTAATTATAATTGGAACTACAGTGCTCTTCACTATAGGCATAGTATAATTTCGTATAAGGCCCATTATTTGATTGGTGAAGTCAGTTGGTTTACTTAGCTTTGTCGCATTAATTTCTGCTGTATTTGTATACTCATATTGCATAGAGTTTTGGTTAACAGGTTTCATGTTAATCTCCTAGTCTAGTGATAAATCAATTTGATCTGTAGCCATTTGCATTGCTGTAATACGAACAATTGCTTCGGTTAACGAGTTAGATTTCGCTATTACCATTTTGAATTCTTGATTGGGCTTAAGCGTCAGGCTTTTTTGAAGATGTTCGTAAGCCTTCTGCAAGTCTCCTGTAAGTAGCTTGGCGCAAGCAAAAGCTAGCTCTCTCTCAGCTATTGCGTCTTTACCTCGAATCAATTGTAAGGCTTTGGGTGAACAATGCTTAGATACCACTTCATCAACTTTATTTGTAACTACGCGGTTGCTTACTCTTTTGTCTGTTCCAGCTGGATGTAAATGAATGAGTGCCATAGTGGATTCTGTTCGTAAATGAAGCGGTTTTTGAGTCATTAGCTCTTCTAATTTATCTTGAGCTAGAGAATAGAATTCGGGTCCTCTTAGCAATGCCGTTTTGGTGATTTCAGTTTGCAGAGCAATTTTTTCATCCAGTGAGTTAGTGGAAATAATTGAGTAGGCGCTTTGTCTCATTTCTAAATCACTAAAGCGATTTGTTACAGAAGACAGCTGGCTTTCAAAACTAGGCTTGTGAGCGGTCGTACTACATGCTGTAAGTGATACAGCGACCACTATTGTCGCGACTTTTATTTGTTCAAACATAATAATCTCCTGATTGTGTAATTAGTATCTATAGAGCAGTAGTTGTGCCAACTTCATCTCTTAGTGAAAACTTGTTTAATAACAGTGAAGTACCAAACTCAACGTTCTCTATGATAAATAGTAAATTATCAATTCGATGTTTTTATAGGCGAATAGGCCTTCTTCAAAGGTGAGTTCGATTGATAAAATAATAACTCTACGCATTGCATGTCTCCTGTGCTTCACTAGAAACGAGTAAAGTGAGCAAAGCTTCTAGTTGAGCATATTCTTGTGGAGTAAAAGTTGCTAAAAATGGTACATTTCTTTTAAATAACGTATTTAACGCTAGTTTAGGGTGAATCAGCATTTGAAAAAGGTTGCGATGTCCCCGAAATTTTCCAATCCCCATTTTCTCTAGTTGCTGAAGCCCGAATATGATAAGTCGAGCTTCTTTGTCATCTTCCAGATAAAAATGGTATTTATTTTTCAATATGCGTAGGTGGCTTGGCAAAGTTTCAAGCCAATCCTCAACAGCCCAGAGTGAGTCAATTGATATTGCGTCTATTAGCTGCTTGGCTTTGTTATGCATTTGGGTTACAGATACATGACAAATATGATTATGTTTATGGTAAAAATACAAAAATATAGGGTTGGCTAGGCTCAGTAAAGCAGAAAGAATGAAATTTAAGTAGTCAAAGCTTGTTAGTTTTTCTGGGTGTCCATTAAGTAAACTACCTAACTTTGAGAAGGTTAGTTTTATATGATTAGAGCCCTCTGAAATATAGAATTCAGGAATGTCAGCTTTCTCTAATTTTACAGAGAGTAATGTAGCTAATTTTGTGGCTAACTTATTGTCGGCGCACCAAAACGTACTATTTCCACTCATATATTCTGGATCTGTATGCCCAGAGGTAATTGATTGCAATCTACCTCTTGCCCAAACGTAGGTATTGGAAACCGCTGGGTCGCCCATCAGTGAATTTATATTAACAGCAATATTGGTAAGGTGTTTTCTTGTGTCAGCTGCGCTAAGCCCTGAGCTACTTAAATTTGTTATAAGTGCATTAATCTGGTTGTTCTGAGCTCTTACTGTTTCCGCATGTAATAATGCTTGGGTCTTATCATTTTTTCGTAGTCGCCAATACTTTCCTTGAGTTGTTTTAGCAGGTCCACCGCAAGTACCTCCTTGTTCATCTTCTATTTTGGCAAGCGACTTACTGTAATTAGCAACGTCATCGAATTTTGTTACTAGACTGTCCAGGCTCGCAGAAGCTCTGTAAATATTTATTTCAATTAGTTTAGATTCGTCTTTTATTATTTGGGATTCGTATTCTGTTTCTAAGCCTGAAAGCATGAATACGGTGGCGGCACTAATACTAAAATTGATACTTTCAAACACTAAGTAACCAAAAATCAACATATAACGAATCATTATGTTGTCTCGATTATTTTTTGAAGCAACAATTTCTTTTAATAAAACAAATATTACAAGTTGTAGTAAAACCGCAATTAGCACTGCACAAATGCCTAGAGACAAGCTTGGTTTATCATTTGTGGAACCAATTAACCAAAAGCCACCTATGGTAGCTAGAATACTGAGTAAATTAGCTAGAATAACACCGGTTATTAAATGTGGTGGTGTAGCTTTAAAGATCGATTTTACTGTTAATAAATTAATCATGCGCTGCCCCTTTGTTTTTTGCCTTAATAAGGTGAGAACAGGTTTGACGCTTAATAGAAAGAGGAACTTTGCGCAGCCACCCATTCTTACTGAATTCATTGTATCGCTTAATAACTTTAGCAACGTAATTTGCTGTCTTTTCCCCGTGGAGTGAGATGTTTGGGCCAGCATGGTATAAGGCTAAAGCCTTTACCAAATTGTTATTATTACCCATAAGGGCTTTTTTTAAATACCATGTGCCAACTAATGCGTTATCTATTGGATCGTAATAAGACTCTTTTTTTAAGAATTCGCGAGCCGTTGAAGGTAATACTTGAAATATACCTTGTGCCCCATCTACTGAAAGGCTGCAAACAGTCCAATTGCTCTCTATATCTACTTGTGCGGCAAGAAGGCTTTCTTCGATGTTCCAAGCTTTTGCAAATGATTGGATCAAAACAATTACTGGAATAGAATCTCCAACTCGATATCTTTCCTGTAGCTTCCAATATGCGGTTTTTGCTTTCCATTGATCAGCCTGCACCATGGAAAATGTAGAAAAATTAACAGTGAAAAAAAGTGCCAGTATTAGAACTTTCATAATGACGCTACCTTATAACGTTTTCTGTTAAGGTATGGTTTTGAACTGACAACTTCGGCGTACAAGTTACGATTAACTGTTGATAGTTCGATTTCAACAAATTCAAATGAGCTATTACTGTTAATAGGCGAGATGATGTTTGACCACATTTTAGCTGGCCAAACGATGAGTAACCTGTTGCAGTTGATTGGTAAGCTTGCTGCATTTTTCATTTTAGAGCCAAACTCACGAAGTGCTCCTTGTTCAGAAATTTGCAAGGCTACAGTCCATTTGCTAGCGACATAACGATATAAGGTATTGCTGCTTCCATCACAGTAAAGAGCGACTTTATTGTGCTGATTAATCCAATGAAATAAACTTTTGATGTTGCCGGTATCAATAGATACTATTGGCGTATGCTCATTAGCTTTTGGCTGTTGGCTATCCAAATGTTTCGTTTCGATTGACGATTTACCCTCATCATTTAGTGTGCTCACTAAAGTGGCAGGTTTGCTAGCCAGTTCTATTTTCTTTTTGACTTCTTTAATTGATTTAGTTGCTACTTGTGAGTTTGGTACTTCAGTCTGATTTGAAGATACGTGCTCAATATTAGTTTCTATAACTTCCACATCAGGGGCATCAATTTCAACGAATTGGGATAATTGCTCGCATTGGTTTGCCAAAGTTTCTAATTCGTTAGCAATACTTTCTTCATTGGCGATATCTTTGGCTAACTCAGTCGTATTTTCAATTTTTTCGTCTAGCTCAGTGGAGCTATCTATTACATAGCTATAGGCGAACAATCCTTTTTGCCAGCAATAGAAAATGATGAATAACACCGCTATTGAAGAAATAAATATTGTTTTCAATTTATCACCTGAATCAAAATAAACTTTACAGATACAATTGCAGTATATAGACCAACTTTTGTTTTCTTTTTTTATTTATAAATTACAGGTAGTTAGCTTTTTTTGTAGCTGGTAAATATCGGAAGATTAGGTTTATATAATCGCATTCGCTCGCTTTATTTGCGGAAGCGAATGAATAAATTCGAATTCGTATGGGATAAAGTTGTTGTCAGAAATAGGAGAATCGATGATAGGTTCAGGCTCAGACATTTATTCGTAGGGCAATGTTAGCTTTTCTATCTCTTTGGGGGCGTTAGCGCCATAGAAATATTCTTCTAATGTCAGCTATCCTTGAAGATAGCTGACATAAAAGCTGGGTCATTGGGGTAGCTATTTCAACAAAAATTTATCAATTTATAATTAATCCAAAATTGTCCGCTGTTGGCTAGCTGTTGACCTAAAAAACAACCAGTGGCTAGCTTCAGTAATGTGCAAAAGTTAGCATTAATAATGAGATAAAGAATAACTTTTTTGGTGGCTTAATTCTCTGTCAGGTTTGATTAAAACCTATAAACTTAGAACGTCAATATGACTTTGAACGATTACATTTGATGATACTTAACTCACTGCTTATGAAGCAAAAAAGAAGATGCGAAACATCTTCTCTGATTAGTTAAATTTCAAGCTCTACAAAATCTTTGTCTACATCTTCTTGTGTTATACCAATGTAACGAAGGGTGACGCCAGCAGAAGTATGTCTGAGCATACGCATTACTTTACCGATATCTTTAGTTTGACTGTAAAGCATGTAACCCCTTGTTTTTCTTAAGGAATGAGTACCCAGATCTATTTTTATTTCATTACCTACCTCGTAAAAAGCTTTTGCGATTGAACGTCTTGAAAGAGGGTGGGGAGCTTTGTTTAATGATTGTTGATTACGGTAACTCTGAAACAAGAACACGTGCATAGGGTGCTCGTTCCTTATTTGCTCTATTACCAACAAGGCTTTGTTGTTTAATTTTATATTTGCTAGCTTTCCCGTTTTAGATTCCTTTATGAGTAATCTGCCATTATTGATATCACTAAATTTAATTGATAATAAATCAGATATTCTCAAAGCGACGTTTAAACCAAATAGCCAAACTTGGCTCATTTGCTTGCTAAAGCGAATTTCCAACAAGTGGCTTATTAGGTTAATTGTATCGGTACTTTTAACGGCTTGAACTTCGGCCATAGTCTTGTTCCTTTTTTGATGTGAGCCGGCGTTTTTGGTACTTCAAACGCTTTGCTTTTCTACAGCCCTTATTAAATGGGCATACTCAAGTTCCCGTTTTGTATAATTGGGACTTTGGGAGTTATGCCGTACTTTGGTTTTGTTTAAGGTGTGATTGAGGGGGTAGTGTTTGTTTTTAGCCATTGGCTTTTTTGTAATGCATAGTTATCTCCTTTAATTGATTCGTCTACTTATGCATGTAGATGATATATATCTGAAAATGATTTCAATCGTTTTTATTAATTACTGGCAAAGGAGGGGTGTAGTAAGCAGTATTATTTACATAACCTTTCCGCGAGGCGTAAGTGTAACTGTCATAGTAAAAAATAATCGCAGTTAGATTTTTAGGTTAAATACAATCCTTGAATCTATGTGTTAAATGAGATTCAACTAACGGCTTCATGAGTGACATAAGATTTTTAAAACTTGTTTTATTAGGCGAGCAAGCGATAGTATCGATTGAGGGAGGTATTGATTAATCGATTTTAAATAAACTACAACCAGAGGTGAACTGTATTCACAAACTAGCTAGGTAGCTTGGGTGTAAGCATACTGTTTTTTTGAGGAGGGACTTCCTTGTGTGACGGTTATCTTCTTGAGTAATCAATAAAGTCTATGTTAAGTTGGTTGAGCAACAATGGCTGCAGCAGTCATTATACAGGATGTTAATCAGTGCCCAAGGGCCTTTGGAGATGGTATGCAGTTTTTGATAGGTCTTGCTTTACTGGGCTTAGGTGTGATGATATTTTTTTCACTTGGATTTTTTGGAATTATATTAGGATTATTCGTGGGCGGGCTTGGTCTTAGCCTGATGGGAGGAAAGTAACCCTAGGCATTAAACAGCTGTTAAGGCAGGATGTACCTGCCTTGCTACTATCTATTTATAGCTACTCCGCCGTGGCCTCTTCTAGCTCATCGATTTCATTTTGATAAGCCCCACCTATAGCCAATAACAGTCCAGCAGCCTTGACTATTTCTGTTATAATTGAAGTTTCGTGCAACACCTCCTCTCCTGCTATAACACTTACCGTTCCATCAGTAATTATCGCTAGAAAAACACCTAGTGCAATGTAGGCTAAAGCATAAGCCGAAGTTATTAAAATCTTGTCTGATAGGTTGGGGATTATATCTGACAAACCTTTGAAGCGAGGTGAAAAGGTGTCATCGGGTAGAGGGGATAATAAGTACATCGTAGTTCCCCCTAAAAAATATATGAATAGTGATGCTATTCCAAATACAAAGCCGCCTGATTCGAACTGAAACATTCCACCGAGTATTACCGCAGATATAAACTCCAAAAACCACATAACCAGAATAGGGATGACTATAAACATTATCCATTTTTTCATTTTTAATTCCTTTATAAATTATTAACAAGGCTTATGGTTATCATTATTAAAAAGAAATCCAATGCCTTTGTTATTTTTGTCATAAGCTTGTTGATTTAGCAACAGTTTTATAAATATCTCTTTGGCAGCGAAACTCGAAAGGGGGGCAGAGGAGTTACTGGGTAATTACTTATGAACTAATTAATGGTAATCGTAGTAATAGGCACTTTATACTGAACTCTCTTTAAATTAATATTAAGCAGGTTAGGATAACTAAACAACAATGTAACAAGTGAGGATTTGTTTTGTATCAATAGCTATTTCCATTAGCTTGTTATGATTGCAGTTCGTTGTAATATATAGTTTTTTATAAGTTGTAAGCTAAGCGTCATGCCGTATTTTGGCTTTGTTTAAAGTGTGATTGAGGGGGTCTAGTGACCTGCCTCAATTTAGTGAGTTTAGCTAGTGTAGTAAATATGAAATCCCTATGTGGTATTGGGTTTTGCCCCTAAACAAGGGGTGTGACGCTCTCTAGGTGAGCGCCTCAATTAATAGATATTAACCACTGCCTGATCGATCAGAGCAATCCTTGTTCAGCAAATGATGATGTCGTTTCACCAACGATAATATGATCTAGCACTGATACATCAATTAACCCTAGAGCATCCTTTAGCCGCTTAGTTATAGCTATATCAGCTTGTGATGCTTTAGATGTACCAGAAGGGTGGTTATGTGCAAATATGACCGCAGAAGCATTTTCCAATAACACCAACTTAACCACCTCTCGTGGATAAACACTGGCGGCATTAATTGTACCGAAGAAAAGCTCTTGATAATCTATAAGCTTATGCTGGGCATCAAGCAACATTACACTGAACACCTCCCTTTCATAGCCACCCAACTTAAAAAGTAAAAAGTCTCTAGTCGCTTGGCTGCTAATAAACTCGCCTTCACGGACGTATCTACAAGCAAGAATTTCAGCTGCAGCCTCTAGTACTTGATTTTCAGTCATTGGTTTTTCTGTGACGTAAAGTTTTCCATTTTTGTTAAACATTATTAACTCCTGAGATTATTGATACCAAGGTTCATAGGGGTGATATATATCTAAAAACATTTCGGTTGATGTTTTAGTAGGAAATCGAAGGAGAGTGGGTTGATTTATGTCACTATCTAGCTGAATTCATTAATTAAAAAATTGACTGGCGAAGGGATGCATGTCATAAGTATATTTACTTATCATGAGCAAGTCCTTTGTGAAGCAAGGGACACTAATTAACAATAAGCCCCGCGGTACACCAATGGAACTGAATGAACTCAAAGAGTTAAATCAAAGCTCAAACAGAGCAGCGTATTCATCTGAACACGTAGTTAGCGGCATACCAATCCCAAAAGCAAAAAGAATTGAATTGTTTTCACCCGAAGAGTGGGAAGAATTTACCGAAGAGTACGCCTTATCACGTAAAAGCCAGTATACAAAAATTGGAAGGTACGCTGGGGCGGGCGACAAAGGTCTGGATGTTGTCGGTTTTTTGAATGGAACTACATTTGAAAGCGGATGGGATAACTATCAATGTAAATTTTACAGAAATTCACTTATTCCTAGCGATATATGGGTAGAGTTCGGCAAGATTATCTACTTTTCATTTGTAGGAGACTTTACCGTCCCTAGAAAGTATTACTTTGTAGCCCCCAAAGGAATAGGTACCACACTAGCCAATTACCTTGCAAAACCAGATGTACTAAAGGTTAAGATAAAAGAGGCATGGGAAAGTAAAATTAGCGACCGGATATCCAGCACATTTAAAGCGGAGCTTACAGGAAAGTTACAGGCCTACTTTGAACAATTTGACTTCGCTATCTTTGATTCAATCTCTCTTGCCGATATGATTATTGAGCACTCTAATACACCATTTCACTCAGTTAGATTTGGTGGTGGGTTGGCAGTGCGCCCAGAATCAGAACTCCCGCCAGGTGAAATAACAACAGGCGAAAGTGTATTTACAAGGCAGCTATTGCTGGCATACGGTGATTGCGAAGGTGAAATCCCGGAAGACAGTACCTGGCTTGATGATAAAACAAAATACAAAAGAAACTTTAAGCGGCAGAGGGAGCGATTTTATCAAGCTGAATCATTGAGAAACTTCTCTAGAGACAACGTCCCCGCAGGTACATTCGAAAGGTTACAGGACGATATTTATCAAGGTGTTGTGGACGTAAGCGATGCAGAGCATGCAAATGGATTTATAAAAATGACCGATACAGTGAATCAGGCCGCACAAATTTCAATTGATTCTAGCCCCCTGAAATCAGTCATTAAAGTGGCTGATAAGCAAGGGATATGTCATCAACTAGTAAATGATAACCTTCTAAGGTGGGTGGAAGATGAGTGACCCAACAGTTACACCGCTGAATAACTCTCTAGAATCGGGTGTTCGTGCGGCTATTATATTAAATTCTTTATTCCCTCGAAGTGTAGACTTACAGAGACTTGTGGATTTTGATTACCTGGTTGTGCATTCCGCAGACGTTGGTGGCCCTGACAGTCTTCATACCCCTACACCTTTGCGTGCAGGAGAGTTACTGGTAAGGAGAAGCGTCATTCAAGACGGGTTAATGCTGATGATGAGTAAGGGGCTCATCGCTAGGGTTCCTACTGAGGATGGGATAGAGTTTTCAGCTAGTGAGGGTACCAATTCATTCGTGGAGTCTTTGGGGGCAAGATACTTACTAAAACTTAAGGAACGCTCCGCTTGGGTATCCGAGAGCTACGGCGACTCCTCAAAGGAGGGACTGGCCATTATAATGAGAGGGTTCTTTGATAAATGGACCTCACAATTTGAAACAACCAAAGAAATATCGAGGGATAGTAATGAGTAGACTTAAGCTCACACTAAAAAAGCTTTCTTTTATAAGTGCAAACAAAGACCCTGCGAGTATTAAATTTTACCCGGGCGTAAATGTTGTTTGTGGGGCGTCAGACACAGGGAAAACGTTCCTCATTGAAGTTATTGATTTCATGCTAGGGGGAACAACCGCACTGAGAGACTTACCTGAACGAGTTGGTTTTGATAGGGTGCGTATATCTCTAGAGGATGGTGAAAATAATGCCTACACACTTGAAAGAGCGGCTGAAGGTGGGGGATTCGGACTTTACGACGGTGTATTGGATGATGTGATTCAAACAACGGGAGTCACACCATTAAAGGCTAAACACAAGCATAGTACTGAAGATAACGTTTCTGGCTGGCTTCTGGCGCGTATCGGTCTACTGGGTAAGTCCTTGCGTAAAAATAAACTTGGTGTCACTCGTAGCTTAAGTTTTCGCGATATGGCTAGGTTGGTTGTTATTGATGAAAATGAAATTATTCGAAGTAGCTCGCCATTCTTAAGTGGCCAGGTAATAACGAAGACCGCCGAATATTCGGCATTAAAGCTCCTTCTAACAGGGGCTGATGATAGCGCCATTGTCGCAAGCGAAGTACAAGAAAAGAGGCTGATTGGTGTTGCGGCTAAAGTTGAGGTTATAGGGCAATTAATTACAGAATTAACAAATGAAATTAGCGCCCAAAACCTAGTTGAGGCGGAGTTGATTGACCAAGCGGATAAACTTGCTCTTGCGATTTGTGAAAATAAAGATGAAATGGAAATCTTTCAGGGAGACCTTAATGCGCTCGTTGCTGACAGAGAGGTATTATTGGAAGACGTTAAAGAAATAAAAAACAGGACTACAGAAATCAACGGGATGTTAGAAAGGTTTGATTTGCTTAAAGAGCACTATCTTATTGATATAGATAGGCTTGTTGGTGTTGAGGAAACAGGGTCCCTTTTCGTGCATTACAAAGAGGTGTCATGCCCGCTGTGCGGCTCAAAGGAGCACGACGGAAGCGACGAAATTCAATGCGAAGGTGATGTGGAGCGAATTGTTTTTGCTGCAAAAAAAGAAATTGAAAAAATAGAACTTCTGATGGAGGACCTAAACAGTACTGTTTCAGAGCTGGAAGCAGAAAAGACCCAGTCCATTCCTGAGCTAGAGGAGGCCAATAGTCGCTACCAGGAAGTTGACGACAAGGTTCGCGAGGCGATTTCGCCTGATTTCCAAGAAAATCAAATTCAATACACACGTTTAATGGAAAAACAGAGTGAAGTTAAACTCTGTGTTGACTTGTTTAGTAGGTTGGGCTCACTTCAGGAAAAAATGGATGCCCTTATCATTCCACAAGAGAGTGTAGAGGAGCTAAAGCCCACAGTTCTCTCTAAATACGCCCTGAATCAACTATCAAAAATTGTTGAAAATATATTGATTGCATGGGACTTTCCAAATGCAGAGGATATTTACTTTGACGAAGTTGCTAGGGATTTTGTTATTGAAGGGAAACCAAGAGGTAGCAGAGGGAAAGGGTTAAGAGCAATAACCCACGCCGCAGTGACAATAGGTTTAATGGAGTTTTGTAGGGATAATTCCCTCTACCACCCAGGTTTTGTGGTGCTTGACTCCCCTCTGCTTGCATACTACAAGCCAGAGGGTGATGATGATAGTCTTATTGGCTCAAACTTAAAGGAGAGTTTTTATAATTACTTAATTGAGCACCATTCGGATAGTCAAATAATTATTGTAGAGAATGAGCATCCACCTGCGAACATAGAAGAAAATATACATTTAACGGTGTTTACTAAGAATCCGCAGGAAGGGCGTTTTGGGTTACTACCTCACTAGGTAGTAATTATCATTCGCATTTAAAGGGCGGTCTTTCATGACCCCCTTTAAAGCCGGTTACAGATAAACTCCCTATTGACGCTTTGGCTATATGCTCACTCCACCAGTCCATTACTTCACGTCTTCTTTCAAGGTACTCAGAGCGATTATAAGCCCGCCTTACCTCATTCTTGTCTACATGTGCAAGAGCTGATTCAATAAGGTCTGAATCGATGCCTTGCTCGTTTAATGTTGTGCTAGCGAGGGAGCGTAAACCATGACTAACAAGTCTGTTTGCAAAGCCCATTCTCTTTAATGCCATATTAACGGTTTGACTATTACAATGAGTTTTAGGATTTCTATCTGATGGAAATATATATTCTCTATGAGCGCTAATAGGGCTAATCATTTCTAGTAGCGCCATCGCTTGCTCAGTTAAGGGGATTTGATGAATACGTTTTTTTTTCATTCTTTCTGCAGGAATAGTCCATAATTTATTTTCAAAATCTATTTCTTTCCAGCTAGCGCCTGCCGCTTCACTTGGCCGGGTCATAGTGTGGAGTTGCCACTCAAATAAACATCTTGTTGTTCTTTTTATGTTGGCATGAGCAAAGGTGAGCATTAACTCAGGGAGTTCATCTGGCCTTAGTGTCAACATGTGTTCTTTTTTGGGTTTTTTAAAGTTGGCCTTAATGCCACTAAGTGGGTTGGAAAAAATAATTCCACCATTCACAGCATAAGTCATTATTTCATTAAGCCTTTGAGATAGACGTTTAACGGTTTCTAGACTTCCCTTGGCTTCTATAGGTCTAAGTAAGGCAATCACGGAGGGAGCGGTAATTTTAGATATTGGTGTATTGGTCATACTAGGAAAGATGTATTGCTCTAAAGAGCGCCAAACATCTTTAGCATAATCAGCTGAAACAGAGTCTTTTTTTAACTCAAACCACTCAGAGGCAATATTGAACAAGGTATGTTCGGTAGTTGCTTTGTCTTGTACTAGCTTAATATTGCGGTGTTCTTTGGGGTCGATGTCCTGGGCTACGAGCTCTCTTGCGGACATTGATTTCTTTCTTGCATTAGCTAGTGATAAGTCAGGGTATGAGCCTAACCCCATATTTATTCGCTTTTTACTTTGAGGGTGGCGGTAATTAAAGTTCCAAAGCCTAGAGCCATTCTTTCTAACTCTTAATTGCAAACCATCACCGTCAGATAGGACATAATCTTTATCTTTGGCTTTGGCTGATTTTATCTCTGTATCACTTAATCTTGATGCTTTTACTGCCATATCCATCCCTTAATATCAAAATTGGTATTCCAATATTAAGCTATAAGTTTTTGGAATACCAATAGGAATACCAAAACCTAAGGATTTTAAAAAATACTAATGGAGGCTATTGGACGCTAAATACGGGTAATCACTTGATTTTAGACATAAAAAAAGACGCTAGGACGCGTCTTAATCTTTGTAATTGGTGGAGCGGGGGGGAATCGAACCCCCGTCCAAAAAGCCTACATCCTCGGTACTACATGCTTAGTCGCTTATTTATTTAACCAATTAGACGCCAAGCGACAGGCTTCGTCATGGTGAGCTTAATACTATTTCGCGGTTCAGCCTTAAGCGTGCTTCCCTCGCTATCCTATTTGGGGTGACCATCGATCCTCTAACCAATAGGAGAGATTTCAAGGCGATGGCTAGCCTAAGCGGCTAGTGCGAACGTATCGTCGTTAGCAATTATAGTTTTTACGGCTTTTTACCAGGCAAACCGCCCCTGGGCATGCACCTTGGGTTTCATGAATCTTGTCGAATCCTAGATCCGCCCCAAAGTTTTTCTACTCTATTTTGCTAATACTATTTCTAAATATTAACATAGACTCGATAAGCCTATAAACGTATTATACAACGCTAAGCGGGAATAGACAACGTGGTAATTTTTAACCATTTATCTATCTACTTACCTAATAAGTTAACGGTCTAAATTTTTGTTCTTCATCAAACGACCTTTATCAACAGCCCATTCTCTGTCTTTTATGTCGGAACGTTTATCATGATCTTTCTTACCTTTACCCAGATAAAATTCGAGTTTTACCCAACAGGCTTTCCAGTACATGGCGGTTGCAATCAATGAGTAACCGTCACGTTCAACAGCAGCAGTGATTTTCTCTAGCTCTCTACGGTTAAGTAATAATTTTCTATCACGGTTTGGTTCACATACAACGTGACTAGAGGCAGCATTAAGTGGCATTATTTCAGAACCCAATAAATAGGCTTCACGGTCTTTAATATGTACGTAACAGTCAGAAATATTTACTTTACCACTTCTAATACTCTTAATCTCCCAACCTTGTAAGCTCATTCCGCCTTCAAACTTGTCCGTTAAGTTATAGTTGTGCCGCGCTTTTTTATTCAACGCGATTGTATTACTGTTAGAGTTTTTTGATTTTTTCTTAGCCATCATTCATTCCATTTATCTTGCTGTATAGGTAGCAAACGCAGTGATTATACCGACATACCGCTATTATTACATTGCAAATTGGTGTTTTTTAGAAAATTGGTTAGATTAATGCGCTTGTTATGGGCTTTTGTTATGATAGCGGCATTATTTTATAGTCAATCTGTGAAAAACAGGTGGAGAGAGCATGCCAACCATTAATCGTAGTGCTTTAGTTATGCACAGTGTTGAGCAAATGTATCAGTTAATTAATGATATTGTCGCTTATCCTACTTTTTTACCAGACTGTAACGATAGTAAAGTCATTGCTCAAGATGAACAAACAGTCACCGCTGCTTTATTAGTATCAAAAGGTGGTTTGAGTAAATGGTTTACAACTAAAAATACGATGGTTTCTAATGAAAAAATTAAACTTTCTTTGGTTAATGGTCCTTTTAAAAAACTAGAGGGCTATTGGCTTTTGACGCCGTTATCTGACGAGGCCTGTAAAGTAAGTTTAGAACTTGAGTATGAGTTTTCAAATAAGCTAGTCTCGCTTGCATTTGGTAAGGTTTTTAACCATTTTAGTAATACTTTAGTGCAAGTTTTTACTCAAAGAGCAAAACAAGTATATGGAGTTAATAAATAATCATGTCAGATCCTACGGTAACTAATTATGATCAAGTTAATAGCCACATAAAGATTAATATAGAAGTTGTTTATGGTTTACCTCATAAACAAAAAATATTGGCTCTACCTGTTGAACAAGGTACAACCGTTGAGCAGGCTATTATTGAATCAGGTATGTTGTCACTATTTAATGAAATTGATTTATCAGTAAATAAAGTGGGTATATGGAATAGAGCAGTTAAGCTAGTTAACGTATTAGAGGATTTAGATCGCATTGAAATATATCGCCCCCTTATTGCAGATCCTAAAGAAGTTAGAAAACGTAGAGCGGAAAAGGCAATAGCTGAAGGTCGAGCTGATAAAACGACTGGCGGTAGGGTTAACCCATTACGTGCTGA
>JAWSUX010000001.1:0-23164 GCA_033852215.1 Colwellia sp.
TCATTAATGGTGCCTCGAGCAAGATAATGTCCTTGTCTATTTTGTGCTAATACAACTTCAGCTTTTCCCTGCTCGGTTAGGCGAATTTCAGGTTGGCTATTAGGGTTAAATTGCTTATCGAGCGACCCTTGAAAGAAAAACATTAATAAGACGAGCGCTACTATCCAAGCAAGCCAAACAAAAAATTTAGCCATTTTGTTTGTTGAGTCATCTTCAGTCATACTAGGGAACTCTCACCGAATCAAATTTATTGGCGTTATTGTATGTTGTCTGACTCAAGCAAGAAAGGTTTAACGATAAAATCAGGGTGGTTAACTGAAGTGAAGAAACAGCCTTCACCACATTTTAGTTCGCGCGTAGCAAATAATGAGGTGAGTTTATTGGTTGTGCACAATATATCACTGCCTGCGGGGCAATTTACCGGAAATTATATTAGTGACTTGTTTCTTGGTTGTCTTGATTGTGATGCAGATGAAAGCTTTGCCGATTTGCTTGGCGTAAGAGTTTCAGCTCATTGCCTTATTAGGCGTGATGGCAGTATTATTCAATATGTTTCTTTTAATGACACAGCATGGCATGCCGGTTTGTCGTCTTTTAATGGTAGAGAACAGTGTAATGACTTTTCTATTGGTATCGAACTTGAAGGCACTGATACTACGCTTTATACTGCTGAACAATATCAACAATTAGTCCATTTAACTCATTGTTTACAACGTGAGTTTCCTGCCATAATAGCGGATAATATTGTTGGCCATTGTCATATCGCACCAGAGCGGAAAACCGACCCAGGGCAAGCATTTGATTGGTCGCACTTTCGTAAACATTTAAAAAACAATAGTGCATAGTTTAGCTTTCAAGTTGAAAAGAGCGATTGCATTTATTTACCTAAATTTAAGATGGTTTGAAGTTAAAAAGGAACGAAGATGAGTTTGTTAAGTTTATTAATTGCCTTAGCGGCAGAGCGTGCTTTATCAGGTAATGCATGGCGATTTAACCATTATTATCAGCTTTATCAGCAACTTTTCAGTAAAAACTTTACTGCGGTACAAGGAAAAACAGCGAGTGCCGTGTTTATTTTGTTGCCTGTATTGCTAACTGTTTTGCTAATAGAATTAATCAGTAATGACTTATTACAACTCGTTTTATCTACGTTAATACTCATTGTTTGTTTTGGCTGTGTTACGACACGAAATAGTTATAAACAGTATTTGCAATCGGCTTTTCGTGGTGAAGAAACGACGAGCAAACTGCACCATCAGCAATTATTAACCGATAAAAACTTGCCGCAACTGGGCTTTGGTCAAGCGCTTATTTGGTTAAATTATCGTTACTATGTTGCCATTATATTCTACTTCATGGTGTTTGGTGCGGCTGGCGCTGTTTTTTACCGTTTACTGACTACGGTAATTGAGCAACAAAACACTAAAGAAACAGGCTCTGCAATTAAGGAGTGTGCTGAAGCAACTCAACAGGAAAGTACTGCAACAGTTAATGGAGAGCATGATAGCCAATCTCCTCCTGATTTACACAGTGGTTGTAAAAGCCATCATGATGTACTTTTCTGGTTAGATTGGTTGCCAGTACGCATTGCTTCTTTTGGTTATATGTTTGTTGGTCACTTTTCTAAAGCGATGCCAACATGGTTAGAAAGTATTTTTGATAGCCGTAAGCCTACCCACAAAGTATTAATTGATGTTGCTCAAAAATCAGAAGACATCATGGTAAGCAGCGGCGATTGTACAGCCGAACCCTGTTTACTGGTACGCTTAGCTAAACGTAATGTTTTATTAATACTATCAGTTATCTCAGTGCTTACCTTGGCAGGATTTATTAAGTAAAACGTTTTGTTTTATTGACTAAAAACCAATGGTAAGACCATTGGTTTTTTTATTCTTAATTAATACATCCCTGTTTTTTTTGTGAATAATTAACTTGCGTAAACTTTAATTATCAGCTAACTTCATTGATTGAAATGCTGTAAAAGCAGATTTATCATCACTAGATTTACGATTTATTTGAATGGTAAGACCAATTAACCAATTATTTGTGGGTTATTAGGTATGTTAATTATTTTTGAAGAGATGAAGTTCTATGGCTGTAACACCGTTAAAACCGAAAATAAAGTCGAAAGTAAAACCGAAAAAACTTAGCGATATCATTTTAGTGCAACTAGAATCAATGATTATTGAAGGTAGTTTGAAAGCGGGTGAAAAACTTTTACCTGAACGTGAACTTGCATTGCAATTTGAGGTATCAAGGCCCTCATTACGAGAAGCCATTCAAAAATTAGAAGTGAGAGGTTTAGTAATACGTAAGCAAGGTGGTGGTACGTTTGTTAGTGATAATTTATTAAGTGGTTTTGCTGATCCCTTATTTGAGTTGATGTCAAAACACAGTGAGTCACAATTTGACTTGCTGGAGTTTCGCCATGGCATTGAAGGCATGGCGTCATATTATGCCGCCATGCGAGGCACACCAGCAGATTTTGAACTGATACAAACCAAACATGATGACATTGGTACTAGTCAGTTAGAAAATGACTTTCGGATTGAAGCTGAGGCTGTTGTTGAATTTCACTTAGCTATTTGTTCGGCATCACATAATGCGGTGATATTGCAGTTGGCACGCAGCATGTCGCAATTATTAGTCGATAATATTGAGCAAAATTTAATCACATTAGCGAAGCGTCCTGATATTTTTAGCAAAATGACGGATTATAGACAACGCTTGCTTAATGCCATTATCAGTGGCGAGCCACAAAAAGCTTGGGGAGCAAGCCATCGACATTTAGCTTTTATCGAAGAAATATTATTAAAGTCAACGCAAGAAAATAGCCGCATGGAAAGATCAATGAGGCGCATGTAGTAGTTATCATCTTTAATTTAACCTTTTTAATAAGTAATGAAGTACTGGAGACTAAACAATATGTCAGATCGTCCAAACATTGATATTGATTCAGCAGAAACCCAAGAGTGGTTAGAGTCAATGGAATCCGTATTAGAAAATGAAGGCCCAGAGCGTGCGCATTTTTTGCTTGAGAGTTTAATTGAACGAGCACGTCGTGGTGGAACTCATTTACCCTTTGATGCAACTACAGCTTATGTAAATACTATTCCACCAGGGCAAGAGCCACATATGCCTGCGGATCAAACGATTGAGTCACGTATTCGTGCGGCAATTCGCTGGAACGCTTTAGTTTTAGTATTACGCGCCTCTGAAAAAGGTTTAGAGCTTGGCGGGCATATTGGTAGTTTTGCATCGTCATCAACTTTATATGACGTAGGTTTTAATCATTTTTTCAAAGCCGCCTCAGAGCAAGATGGCGGTGATTTTATTTTCGCTCAAGGTCATATCTCTCCTGGCATTTATTCTCGTGCTTTTATGGAAGGTCGTTTAACGGAAGATCAAATGAATAACTTCCGTCAAGAATGTGATGGCAAAGGTTTGCCTTCATATCCGCATCCTCATTTAATGAAAGATTTTTGGCAGTTTCCAACCGTTTCTATGGGCTTAGGACCATTACAAGCAATCTACACGGCACGTTTTTTAAAATACTTAACCGACCGTGGTATTAAAGATTGCTCAGGCCAACGTGTCTATGCGTTTTTAGGTGACGGTGAAACAGATGAGCCAGAATCACTAGGAGCAATCGGGTTAGCTTCACGTGAAGGTTTAGATAACTTAACGTTTATTGTTAACTGTAATTTACAGCGTTTAGATGGTCCTGTTCGAGGTAACGGTAAAATTATCCAAGAACTTGAAGGTACATTCCGTGGCGCAGGCTGGGAAGTAGTAAAAGTTATCTGGGGTTCTTACTGGGATTCACTAATTGCTCGTGATACTTCAGGTAAACTATTACAGCTAATGAATGAAACAGTGGACGGTGAATACCAAAACTGTAAAGCAAAAGGTGGTAAGTACACACGAGAAAAATTCTTTAACAAGTATCCTGAAACCGCTGCGATGGTTGCGAACATGTCAGATGCAGATATTTGGCGTTTAAACCGTGGTGGTCATGACCCAGTTAAAGTGTACGCTGCTTATGAAAAAGCAAAAAACACTAAAGGTCGTCCAACAGTTATTTTAGCTAAAACGGTTAAAGGTTTTGGTTTAGGTGCCTCAGGTGAAGCATTAAACATTGCCCATAACGTTAAGAAAATGGACGTTGAGTCAATTAAACATTACCGTGACCGTTTCAATATCCCGGTAAGCGATGATGAAATAGCTGACTTACCTTTCTACAAGTTCCCAGAAGACAGCGAAGAATTCAAGTACATGAAAGCGCGTCGTGAAGCATTAGGTGGTTCTCTACCAGCACGTCGTAAACAAGCAGAAGAAGTACTTGAAATTCCAAAGTTAAAAGTTTTTGATGCTATTTTGAAAGGCTCTGGTGAGCGTGAAGTTTCATCTACCATGACTTTTGTTCGTGTATTAAATGCGTTATTAAAAGACAAAAAAATTGGTAAGCGTATTGTACCAATCATCCCTGATGAAGCACGTACCTTTGGTATGGAAGGTTTATTCCGTCAAGTAGGTATTTATGCAAGCGAAGGTCAAAAATATATTCCACAAGATGCTGACCAAGTAGCTTATTACCGTGAAGATAAAAAAGGCCAAGTTTTACAGGAAGGTATTAACGAATTAGGTGCTATGGCATCTTGGGTTGCTTCTGGTACTTCTTACTCAACGTGTAATGCAACAACAATTCCTTTCTACATCTACTACTCAATGTTTGGTTTCCAACGTGTTGGTGATTTAGCATGGGCAGCAGGCGATAGCCAAACACGTGGTTTCTTATTAGGTGCTACGGCAGGCAGAACAACATTAAACGGTGAGGGTCTTCAGCATCAAGATGGTCATTCACATGTACAAGCCGGTTTAATTCCGAACTGTGTAACTTATGATCCAACGTATGGTTATGAAATTGCTGTTATCGTTCGTGAAGGTTTACGCCGCATGTACGAAGAAAATGAAAACATCTTCTTCTACTTAACGTTAATGAATGAAAACTACCAACATCCTGCGTTACCAGAGAGAAAAGACGTTGCCGATGAGATCATTAAGGGTATTTACCAGCTTGAACAAGTTGCACCTAAGAAGGCAATCGCTAATGTGCAGTTATTAGGCTCAGGTACTATTTTAGAGAAAGTACGTGAAGCAGCACAAATTCTTAGCGATGATTACAACATCTCAAGTGATGTTTACTCAGTAACATCGTTTAATGAACTAGGTCGTGATGGTCAAGACGTAACACGTTGGAACATGCTTCACCCAGAAAGTGAACAGCGTGTGCCATACATTTCACAAGTTATTACTAAAGCGGCTGGCCCTGCAATAGCTGCTACTGATTACATTAAGAACTACTCAGATCAAGTACGTGCGTATATTGATACTGAATACCGCTGTTTAGGTACGGATGGTTTTGGTCGCAGTGATAGTCGTGCAAACTTACGTACGCACTTCGAAGTCAATGCAGCTTACGTTGTTGTTGCTGCATTATTTGAATTAGCAAATCGTGGTGATATTAAACGTTCAGTTGTTACTGAAGCAATTAAACGCTTCAATATTGATACTGAAAAACTTAACCCACTCTACGCTTAATTATTGACTAGAGAAGGAAATTATAATGTCTATTGAAAAAATCCTAGTCCCTGATGTTGGCGGCGATGAAGTTGAAGTGATTGAAATCTGTTTTGCTGTTGGCGATAGCCTAGAAGCAGATGAAGGAATTCTAACCGTTGAAACAGATAAAGCCTCTATGGATATCCCAGCGCCATTTGCGGGTGAACTTGTCAGTTTAACAGTAAGTGTTGGTGATAAAATTAAAGAAGGCGATGTTATTGCAGAAATGAAAGCTGCCGATACAGAAAGTACTTCAGCGCCAATAAAAGAAGTGCCCGCAGTTGAACCTATAGCTACACCACCAGTAACTGCCGCTGCTACAGTCTCACAAGTGATTGAAATTACGGTACCAGATATAGGTGAAGACGGTGAAGTTGAGGTTATCGAAGTATTAGTTAATGCGGGTGATAAAATTGAAGAAGAAGATGGGCTGATCACGCTTGAAACAGATAAAGCGACGATGGACGTACCTTCGCCCCATGCAGGTACTGTTAAAGACGTTTTAATTAATGTTGGTGACAAGGTTAAACAAGGTAGCCTTGTTATAACGATTGCAACTAAAGTTGGAGCTGCAGGGGAAAACGTTGCTATGGCTGCGCCAGTAACGCAAGCCACTCCCGTAGTGGCAGTATCAGCTCCTACGGTTTCTTCAACCAGAAAGCCTAATGTTTCACCTGTGCCACATCACCCACAAGCAGGTAATGTCAATAAAGGTACTATTTATACTTCACCATCCATTCGTCGTTTAGCACGTGAATTTGGTGTTGATTTAAGCCTTGTTAAGGGTACTGGTCGTAAAGACCGTATATTAAACGAAGATGTACAATCTTATGTTAAATATGAATTGTCGCGTCCTAAAGCTAATGCAGGTAGCTCGGTAGCATCAGGTGAAGGTGGTTTACAAGTTGTGAGCGCTAAAGCGATCGATTTTTCTAAATTTGGTGAAATTGAAACGAAAGCATTATCACGTATTCAAAAAATTTCAGGCCCCTTTTTACACCGTAATTGGGTAACTATTCCGCATGTTACTCAGTTTGATGAAGCGGATATCACAGACGTTGAAGCGTTTCGTAAAGAGCAAAATATTGTTTGCGAAAAACAAAACCTTGGTTTTAAAATTACTCCATTAGTTTTTATCTTAAAAGCAGCGGCTGATGCTTTACGTGCTTTCCCTACGTTTAATTCAAGTTTGAGTGAAGACGGTGAAAGTTTGATTCTTAAAAAATACATTCACATTGGTGTTGCTGTTGATACGCCAAATGGTTTAGTTGTACCAGTAGTACGTGATGTTGATCAAAAAGGTATTCACCAATTATCACGTGAATTACTTGAAATCAGCATGAAAGCACGTGATGGCAAATTAAAAGCAGCGGATATGCAAGGTGGCTGCTTCACTATTTCTAGCCTTGGCGGCATAGGTGGTACGGCATTTACACCAATTGTTAACGCGCCAGAAGTAGCAATTTTAGGTGTCTCAAAATCAGAAATAAAACCTAAATGGAATGGTAAAGACTTTGAACCTAAATTAATGCTGCCATTATCCTTGTCTTACGATCATCGTGTTATTGATGGCGCATTAGCCGCGCGTTTTACCGTGCACTTAGCTGGTGTGATGTCTGACATCCGTAAATTGATACTTTAGTCAAAAATACACAATTAATATTGGCGAAATTCAGTAGATAAGCGTAGAATTTCGCCCATAAAATACTTATGCCAAACCAGTTAATCCGATTGGTATTAATCCGGTTGGTATTACACAGAACAAAAAACTAAACATTTTTAATGAGGGATTTATGAGTAACGAAATTAAAACTCAAGTTGTTGTATTAGGTGCAGGCCCCGGTGGTTATTCAGCGGCATTTCGTGCAGCAGACTTAGGTTTAGACGTAGTATTAGTTGAAAGCCGTAAAACATTAGGTGGCGTTTGTTTAAACGTTGGTTGTATCCCATCAAAAGCATTACTTCACGTAGCTAAAGTTATTGATGATGCAGCAGCAATGGCATCTCACGGTGTTACTTTTGGTAAGCCTGAAATTGATTTAGACAAAATTCGCAGCTGGAAAGACGACGTTATTGGTCAGCTTACTGGCGGTTTAGGCGGCATGTCTAAAGCACGTAAAGTTAAAACGGTAACAGGTTACGGTAAATTCACTTCTGATAAAACTATCGAAGTTGAAGGTAATGACGGCGAAAAAAGCACTATTTCTTTTGATAACGCAATTATCGCAGCGGGTTCTTCAGTAATCGACTTGCCATTTATCCCTAACGATGACCCACGTGTTATCGATTCTACAGGCGCTTTAGAGCTTAAAGACGTACCAGAAGAATTATTAGTACTTGGTGGTGGTATTATCGGCCTCGAAATGGGTACTGTGTATTCTGCATTAGGTTCTAATGTATCTGTTGTTGAGTTTGCTGATCAATTAGTACCAGCGGCAGATAAAGATATTGTTAAAATTTATAACAACTACAACAAGAAAAAATTCAACATCATGTTGTCTACTAAAGTTGTTGCTGTTGAAGCAAAAGATGACGGTTTATACGTTACTTTTGAAGGTAAAAAAGCACCCGCTGAGCAAGTACGTTATGACAAAATTTTAGTTGCTGTTGGTCGTAAGCCAAACGGTCACTTAGTTGCTGCTGATAAAGCGGGCGTAAATGTTGATGAGCGCGGTTTCATCAATGTAACTAACGAACTTCGTACTAACGTTCCTCATATTTTCGCGATTGGCGATGTTGTTGGCCAACCTATGCTTGCGCATAAAGCCGTACATGAAGCACATTGTGCTGCAGAAGTTATTTCTGGCAAGAAACATACTTTTGAACCTCGTTGCATTCCTTCAATTGCTTATACTGACCCTGAAATGGCTTGGGTTGGTGTGACTGAACGTGAAGCAAAAGAACAAGGTTTAAACATTGAAGTTGCTAACTTCCCTTGGGCTGCTTCTGGACGTGCTATCGCTTCTGCACGTACTGAAGGTAAAACGAAAATGATTTTTGAAAAAGAAACGGGTCGTGTTCTTGGTGGTGCTATTGTTGGTATCAACGCCGGCGAAATGCTTGGTGAAATCTGTTTAGCGGTAGAAATGGGTGCTGATGCTGAAGATGTTGGTTTAACCATTCATGCTCACCCAACGCTGAATGAATCAATTGGTTTAGCAGCAGAAATTTTTGAAGGGTCAATCACTGATTTACCTAATGCTAAAGCGGTTAAGAAAAAGAAATAAATCAAAAGAAAAGTAAACGCTATTAGCTTTTTTTAGCGTAATAAGTAATACGTTAAATCAACCGACCATAAATACTAATATTAGTTATTTATGGTCGGTTTTTTTTGTGCTAATTATTATCTAACATCTTCTAACCCTGAAAATAATCAATAAAAATTTTTTTTTAACTTTGTGATTATACTTATTATAGACACTTCGATTAACCTACAGGGGAAATGCAATGAAATACGCGTTTTTGTTTCTTTCTCTACTGCTGTTATGTACTTCACTTCATGCAAAAAAAATGGAAGAGATTATTATAGCCGCAGATTTTTGGTGTCCTTTTAATTGCGAACCCAACTCAAACCAACCAGGTTACATGATTGAAATAGCTCAACGGGTTTTTGCTCTACATAATATTAAAGTAACTTATTTAATCCTTCCTTGGCCACGAGCATTAATACTTTGTCGAGCAGGGAATATTTCCGCTGTAGTGGGTGGTTACAAATCAGATGCACCTGATTTTGTTTATCCAGACGTTGAGCAAGGTATGATAGGCTTCAGCTTATTTAACTTGGCGCACAGTGAGTGGGCTTTTCAAGGGCTTGCTAGCCTTGACCCTTTGTTACTTGCCATTATCTCTGATTATGCTTATTCAGATGAGTTGAATGGTTATATTAAAAAGTATCAAGCGGATCAGGAAAAAATACATATTTCGTATGGAGAGAATGCACTAAGGAAAAATATGAAGCTGTTAGAGTTTGGTATTGTAGATGTGTTAGTTGAATCAGAATCTGTGTTTTGGTATATGAGCAAACAATTAAATATTCAAGAAAAGTTTAGCTATGCAGGCAACTCACAAGAAGCGTTACCCGCCTATATCGCCTTTTCACCCAAATTAGCGAATGCTGAAAAATATGCAAAAATACTATCCGCAGGTACACAAAGATTAAGAGAATCTGGTGAGTTAGCCGAAATTTTGGCGGTATACGGTTTAAGAGATTGGCGTTAAGGTAAAGGCAGAGAATTTGAAAGTATTACAGTGATTTTTCAATATACAAGATAAAAAAATGAGGGTGACTTATTTTAGTTACTGACAAGTTTACCTTGTACAACCAAAACAAATCACCCTCATGGTTCACTTCAATTTAAATAATGAAGTGTGCTGACCTAGCTAGGATCTGCAATTCTTACTGCTTTTGTCGTTAGTGCTTCAGTCGGTGGAGCAAAACGAGTTAGGTCGATACCATCTACCGCATCCTTGTACTCTTCGATTGTAGGGAAGCGACCAAGCATAGTTGAAAGAACTACTAATGGTGTAGAGCCTAGTAGTGATTCACCTTTCTTCTCTGCTGTATCAGCAACAACACGGCCTTGGAATAAACGTGTTGAAGTAGCAATAACCGTATCACCTGGTTCAGCTTTCTCTTGGTTACCCATACATAAGTTACAGCCTGGGCGTTCTAGGTATAAAATGTTTTCATACTTAGTACGTGCAGCATTCTTAGGTACCGCATCATCAAATTCGAAACCTGAGTACTTCTCAAGAATTGCCCAGTCGCCTTCTGCTTTAAGTTCATCAACAATGTTGTACGTAGGTGCTGCAACAACTAATGGTGCCTTAAACTCAATCGTCTGACCTTTTGTTTCCATGTTACGTAACATTTGCGCGATAATTTGCATGTCGCCTTTATGAACCATACACGAACCAACAAAACCTAAATTAACAGTTTTAGCATTGTAGTATGAAACAGGGCGAATAACGTCATGCGTATAACGCTTAGATACGTCTTCGTTGTTCACATCTGGATCAGCAATCATCGGCTCAGCGATAGCGTCTAAATCAACCAAAACTTCTGCGAAGTAGTTAGCAGTATCATCAGGTGCTAATGCAGGGTTAGTACCTGATTTAACTTCTTCAATACGCTTGTTAGCAAGTGCGATTAAACCAACTAATGTACCCGCTTTATTTTCCATACCCTTATCAATCATGATCTGGATGCGGCTCTTCGCAAGCTCAATAGACTGAATTAACGTTTCATCGTTTGAGATACAAACAGATGCTTTCGCTTTCATTTCTGCAGTCCAGTCAGTGAACGTAAATGCTTGATCAGCTAATAACGTACCGATATGCACTTCAATTACACGGCCTTGGAAAACGTTGTCGCCAAATTGCTTAAGCATTTGCGCTTGTGTAGCGTGAACAACATCACGGAAATCCATGTGATCAGCCATTTGGCCTTTAAAGGTTACTTTAACAGACTCCGGAATTGGCATTGCAGATTCACCCGTTGCCAGTGCAATTGCTACAGTACCTGAGTCAGCACCGAATGCTACACCTTTTGACATACGTGTATGAGAGTCACCACCAATGATGATCGCTCGGTCATCAATCGTAATATCATTCAATACTTTGTGAATAACGTCAGTCATTGCATGGTATTCACCTTTCGGGTCACGTGCAGTGATTAGACCAAACTTGTTCATAAAGCTCATTAACTTAGGAATGTTCGCTTGAGCTTTACTATCCCAAACAGATGCAGTGTGACAACCTGATTGGTATGCACCGTCAACAATTGGCGAAATAGTAGAAGCAGCCATCGCTTCTAATTCCTGACATGTCATAGGGCCAGTTGTGTCTTGCGAGCCGACAATATTGACTTTAACACGAACGTTTGAGCCTGCGTGTAGTGGTGAGTCAGATAAAACGCCAACTGCGTTACGGTTAAATATCTTCTCAACAGCTGTTAAACCTTGACCTTCATGAGAAATTTCTTTTGAAGCTGCATATACGCTTACAGGTTCAATACCTAAAGCTTCTGCTGCAAATGTTTGTAGTTTTTTACCAAACGTTACAGCATATGAGCCACCAGCTTTCATGAATTCCACTTTTTGTGGGGTGAAGGCTGACGATATATCAGCAAGTTCTTTGTCGCCGTTGTATAACTTTTTCGCTTTCGTATCGATAGTTAATACAGTACCTGTCGCAACTGAGTACGCTTCTTCTAACACTGCATCGCCATTTGCATCAACAACTGCATTACCACTGGCATCTACTTTCTTAACCCAGTTTTTAAGGTCAAGACCAATACCGCCTGTTACATCAACCGTTGTTAGGAAGATTGGAGCGATACCGTTAGTACCAGCAACAACGGGTGCGATGTTAATAAAAGGTACATATGGACTTGCTTGTGTACCTGCTAATAGTGCAACGTTGTTAACACCAGACATACGAGATGAACCAACACCCATAGTGCCTTTTTCAGCAACTAACATCACTTTTGCGTTAGGGTACTTAGCTTGTAATTCTTTTATTTCTGCTTGAGCTTCTGGAGTGCTCATGCATTGGCCATGTAATTCACGGTCAGCACGAGAGTGAGATTGATGACCTGGAGATAATAAATCAGTAGAGATATCACCTTCACCAGCAATACAAGTAACCAGTTCAATTTTTTCTGCAATCTCAGGTAACTTAGTGAAAAACTCTGCTTTTGCGTAGCTTGCTAAAAGTTCTTTTGCAAGTGGGTTGCCTGCTTTATATGCTGCTTCAATACGAGCTGTATCAGCGTCATATAAAAACACTTGTGTTTTAAGTACTTCAGTAGCAGGTGTTGCAACCGCTGCATTGTCAGATAATGCTAAATCAAGTAGCACTTCAATTGAAGGACCACCTTTCATGTGAGAAAGTAATTCAAACGCGAATTCAACTGAAATTTCTGCAACAACAGCTTCGCCTAAAATAATTTCTTTTAAAAATGCAGCTTTAACACCGGCGGCACTGGTTGTGCCTGGTAATGTGTTATAGATGAAAAAATTAACTGAATCTGCTCGGTATTCATTTTTTACATCTTTAATTTGGGCGATAATTTCTGTTAATAACTCAGCACCATCAATTGGTAGAGGAGCTAATCCTAACTCTTCTTTACGGTTTTTTATTTCTGCTATATATTCTAAATACAGGCTCATTCGATACTCTCTCTAGCTAGCTAAAATTTGCTAATAACATTGAAATTAGCAGGGACAAATTTTGAGCCTATTTTACCTAATTTCCCAGTGACTACCAATCATTTGGTTAAATAAGCATTATTCATGGCACTTATGCTTGGTGGGAGATGTAGTCATGTGGGTTATATTACATAACTTGCTTACACTGATAAATCTGCTTTAATTGGGTAAGTTACGTACTAGAGTCGCCTAGAACCATGCAGGTTTGCGGTTAAAGATGATTACTTTGGCAGATGTAAATGCTTAGTCGCTGAAAACGACTTTCTCTGCTATCGACTAAAACGACCTAACAGGCGTATTGCCTCGATGAATATCAACCAGTTTTATCCTTCTGAGTTAAGATAATCAGCACCTGTAGCGGGCCACCGCTGCTTTTTATTAATAGTTTTGAGGATTGTCCTAGTTAATCTAGTTAATTTGTAACCGAGTTAAACAATAGGAAAACAGACACAATAGTACCCAAAACAAAGAAAAAAGTGCTAAAATGGACATTATAGTGTCTAATACGGTAAAGGATATGAATAAACTATCTTTATTATCATCGACAGATGTTCAGACATCGATGCAAGAATGGTTAATTGAACAACGAAAAAGTCAAAAGCTATCTAGGAATCAAGTCTCAGAGATCAGCACTGTTCCCCCCTCAACGATCAAAAAATTTGAATTAACAGGTCAGATATCATTGCGACAATTTTTATTACTTTGGCAAAGCTTAGATGACTTAGAGCGATTACAAGCGTTAACTGAACAGTCTCGGCAAAGTGAATATCAGCCAAAATCAATTAAAGAGGTATTAAAAGGATGAGCTTCCAACAGATACAAAAGCTAGATATAAAAAGAAAGCTTTCTGATGGCAGCCAAGTAGTTGTTGGTGAGTTGGCTCAAAACCGACAAGGAGTTTATTTTCAACCCGTTTGCCCTATCTTCTACCCAGCCTAGCCTGTGGTCAAAATTTTTCCCGGTATTTTTATCCTCGCCACATAAAAAAGCGCGACGAACACAACGAGAAATACAATGATAATAAGGAGTGCTGGTTAAGCTAATTAACTGTTTTCTGGCGGTAGTCATGAAAATACCTCTCAGGTAAAGGCTATTTATTAACCTTAGTTGAGAGGTTTCTATTATTCAATTTTGAGCGTCTGTCCCCGTTGATTTTGTTAATTCGGCAGATAGATGATATCTTGGCGAGCAGAATTAATGATAATATTCAGGTGCTAAATTCTGCATCTTGAAGTGTGATGGGCATAACATAGGGATAAATATAAATGCTAAAAAGAACTGAACGACTTTTTGCAATAGTAATACTTACCTTCGTTTCAGCATGTGGTGGTGGAAGTGAAGGTGGAAAAGAAGAGCAAGCTAGCAGTAACTCAAATGTAACTGTGAAAAATATTACCGTTAAAACGGAAACTTACAATAAATGTGGTGAAGAAAGTGCTTATGCAAATGCAGATGTTATTTTTCATCGCGATGATGGAAAAAAGTTATTAGCTCTTAAAACTGATGCTAGCGGCAATTATCACGGAGAGCTACCAAAAGAGACTAAGCATTTAACTATTGTTGGCATAGAACACCGGAGAACACAGTATGCTGATACGATAGATGTAACAAAAATTTATAGCTTTATCGACTTTGAAGAAGGTGATATTGGAAAAATTTCATTTTTGGATGAACGAACAGCAGTATGTACTAATCATAATAAAGCTGTAATTGATCTTAGCCTTATAAAAATTGAAGCATCAGGATATAGGTTAAGAAATAGAGATAAAATTTTTACGTTGTCAAATTACACGAGTGACAGCGAATTTCTTACAGCTCTTCGTGATGATATCTCATTAGATGCAACATTGACTACACCAGACGGATCGCTAACATATGCAGCTTTAATCGAACAAACAGAATACTCTAAATATGATTACTCTATTAAACTTAGTGATTTTAAATATCAAGGGACTTTAGTTGACTCAAATGAACCTATCGGTGCAACTGAGTATTCAGCTTTTGGAATGAAACATGGTTTTAAATTTTTGGAAAATGGTTCAAGAGTAAACAGTGGTATGCCATACATATTTCCAGACTTAGTTTCTAAAAACTTCTTTTCTGCCAAAGCACATAAATATCAAGAGGTTAATGGGTTTTATATGGTGGAAATAGCAAATACCATAAATAAAGTTTTGGAAAATGGCAGTGTAGATGATTTGGTTTTACCTGATTTTAACGATAATTTTAAAGATGAAATATTTTCTTTCGTGAGTGATTTTTCGCTAAATTCTACTGCGGTAGAATATGATTTTAGTGATATATCTGATGGAATGAACATAGTTCAGTTTGATATTGACTGGGATAAATCTTATCAAGAGCCTGCTCATTGGACTGTTCGAGGTCCATTGAATAGTTCTTTTCCTATGTTCGAAATCGATGAATTCATACAGTCGAAGGATTCAACCCCGTTTATGAATGTTACCGTAGCCTTATTAGGGTTCAATTATACAGGTGACCTAAAAGGGTTTAGAGACAAAGTTGCCGTTACCTCACAGTTAATCGATAAATATGAATCAGATTTGTATAATAGTTTTATTTCCCTGACTTCACACTTTCAATTAAACCGTTGATTGAAAGTCGACAATATCTAGCCTTGTTTTTGTAGATGTTAATCTAACCCTAAAGTAAACATACCATCAATATGGTGTTTGAGAATCAATAAATAATTTTAAATTATCGACATAAAAAAGGGCAATATCAGTGATGTTATTGCCCTTTTTTAGTTTATGAATTAACTAGAAATCAACCAAAAATTCACTTATAAATCCCCCCAAATCAAAACAATAACACAAGCTAAATAACCACTCAAAGCAAACTCAATGATTGCCAATTAATATCTACTATCTCCTCAGTTGCCTAACTTCAGTCTACTATTTCAACACATCAGGCACCCATATTAATGAGCCTACACTTTAATTTTTTGCATAATCGATATTTAAGTAAAAAGACAGATTTCCGACAATACAAAAAGTAAAAATTAATTTTTTAGTGAAAAAGTCGTATGAATAATAATATAACGAGTCCAACCTATTGATATGTAGGGGTTATGGTTGTTATCAATATTAAAGGTAAATAAAATAGTGAATAATCAAGTGAAAGATTGTCGACAATATGATATTGTTAAGGCGAAATTTTAATCATAGACACTTAAAGATTTTGTTCTAAATGGCTCTAGATTAACCGAGTCATCCCTAAAGTGACTAGTGTCTCCAATAAGAAGGTGAATGTCGTGCTTCAAGAATATCGCAACCACGTAGCAGAACGTGCAGCTGAGGGTATTGTACCTAAAGCTTTAGACGCTGAGCAAACAGCAGCATTAGTCGAATNNATTTATTAAGCAACCGTGTACCCGCAGGTGTTGATGACGCGGCTTACATTAAAGCGGGATTTTTAGCCGCGGTGACTAAAGGTGAAGCGACTTCACCTATATTAAGCCCAGAAAAGGCGACTGAATTATTAGGCACTATGTTAGGTGGCTATAACATTCAGCCGATGATTGACCTATTAGAGTGTGACAAATTATCAGCTACAGCAGCGAAAGGTTTATCACATACCTTATTAATGTTTGATGCTTTCCATGATGTACAAGAAAAAGCTGAAGCAGGGAATGTTGCCGCTAAACAAGTTTTACAATCTTGGGCTGACGCTGAATGGTTTACGTCAAAAGAAAAAGTAGCGACAAAAATCACGGTTAAAGTATTTAAAGTGACGGGTGAAACAAACACCGATGATTTGTCTCCAGCACCCGATGCTTGGTCTCGTCCTGATATTCCCTTACATGCTAAAGCCATGCTTAAAATTGGTCGTGAAGGTATCAACCCAGATGACGATGGCATTGTTGGACCAATAGCTCAACTTGCAGAATTACAAAAAGATGGTATTCCACTCGCTTATGTTGGTGATGTTGTTGGTACGGGGTCTTCACGTAAGTCAGCAACTAACTCTGTTTTATGGTTTATGGGTGACGATATCCCTTATATTCCTAACAAACGTGGTGGTGGTGTTTGCTTAGGCGGTAAAATCGCGCCTATTTTCTATAACACGATGGAAGATTCAGGCGCATTACCGATTGAATTAGACGTACAAGCAATGAATATGGGTGATGTTATTGACATTTATCCATACGAAGGTGTGGTTAAAAATTCTGCTGGCGACGTTATCTCAGAATTTAAACTTAGCCCGGTATTATTTGACGAAGTTCGTGCCGGCGGTCGTATTCCATTGATCATTGGTCGTGGCTTAACAGGTCGTGCTCGTGAGGTATTAGGTTTAGAAACTACTGATTTGTTCGCAACGCCAGTTGATCCAGCCGCTTCTGCTAAAGGTTTTACCTTAGCGCAGAAAATGGTGGGTAAAGCCTGTGGTGTTGAAGGTGTTCGCGCGGGTCAATACTGTGAACCTAAAATGACCACTGTAGGCTCACAAGATACTACGGGCCCAATGACACGGGATGAATTGAAAGATTTAGCTTGTTTAGGTTTCTCTGCTGATTTAACCATGCAGTCTTTCTGTCATACCTCTGCTTACCCTAAACCTGTTGATGTTATTACCCATCACACCTTACCTGATTTCATGATGAATCGTGGTGGTGTTTCACTTCGCCCAGGTGATGGTGTAATTCATTCGTGGTTAAACCGTATGTTATTACCAGATACTGTCGGTACCGGTGGTGATTCTCATACACGTTTCCCGTTAGGTATTTCTTTCCCTGCGGGCTCTGGTTTAGTTGCTTTTGCAGCAGCAACAGGTGTTATGCCACTTGATATGCCTGAATCAGTATTAGTGCGCTTTAAAGGTGAAATGCAACCGGGTATTACGTTACGTGATTTGGTTCATGCGATCCCTTATTACGCCATTAAAAAAGGTTTATTAACGGTTGAGAAAGCCGGTAAAGTCAACGAATTCTCTGGTCGCGTACTAGAAATTGAAGGCCTTAAAGGTTTGTCAGTTGAGCAAGCATTTGAATTATCTGATGCATCAGCTGAACGTTCAGCTGCAGGTTGTTCAATTAAACTTGAAGAAGATGCGGTTGCCGAATATTTAACGTCTAACATTGTTATGCTTAAATGGATGATCAGTGAAGGTTACGGTGATGTTCGTACCATTACTCGTCGTATTAAAGGCATGGAAAAATGGTTAGCTAATCCTTCATTAATGGCAGCTGACTCAGATGCAGAATACGCTCATGTGATTGAAATTGATTTAGCTGATATCAAAGAGCCTATCGTTTGTTGCCCTAACGATCCTGATGATGCGAAATTATTATCAGACGTTGCTGGTGTTGAAGTTGATGAAGTATTCATCGGTTCATGTATGACAAACATTGGTCACTTCCGTGCTGCAGGTAAATTGATTGAGACTTTCCATAACGAGGGTGGTGGTTCATTGCCAACACGTATGTGGGTTACACCACCGACTAAAATGGATAGCGCGCAGCTTAAAGATGAAGGTTATTTCAATATTTATGGTAAAGCGGGCGCTCGTGTAGAAACGCCGGGTTGTTCACTTTGTATGGGTAACCAAGCACGTGTCGGTGATAATACTACGGTACTGTCTACGTCAACACGTAACTTCCCTAACCGTTTAGGTACTGGTGCAAATGTTTATTTAACGTCAGCAGAGCTTGCTGGTGTTGGTGCTATCTTAGGCAAACTTCCAAGTCCTGCGGAGTATATGGAGTATGCCTCTAAAATTGATGCGACGGCTGCTGATACTTACCGTTATTTGAACTTTGATAAAATGGAAGAGTACACCAAAAAAGCAGATGCTGTTATTTTACAAGTAGAAGCCTAATTTGATTTTATCTCTTTGCTTGCAAGTCCAATAACCGCGTTAGAAATACTCACCTATAGTTATAGGCTCCGTGTTTCTTCCTTGTTCTTGAACTTGCTAGCTGTGAGCTAAATGCCAAATAGACTAACTATTTCTTATGAAAACGGCGGTTGATTGTTAAAATCAACCGCCGTTTTTTTATATGTAATTTATGCTGACTAAGCTACAGCTAATCGAGAGATTTTTTAAATCGCAGTGCAGCAATAAGTAAACCTAGTAGTGTGAAGCTTATCAGCCATATCATATCAAAAGTCATATCAACCACGGCAATATCACGTAAAACTACCCCGCGAATTAAACGAATGAAGTGAGTGGCTGGTAATACCTCAGCTATATATTGCGCTACTTCTGGCATACCTTCGTAAGGAAACATAAAGCCTGATAATAATATTGATGGCAGTAAAATAAATACCGTCATTTGCATTGACTGTAACTGGTTCGTAGCCAAGGTTGAAATGATTAACCCTAAAACCAAGCTAGCGCATATAAATAACAAGGTTGCGAATGCCAGCTGCCATAATCCACCATTAATAGGCACATTAAATAAGAAATAGCCCAATCCTAAAATAATGACAACCTGAATCGCACCAATGAAAATATAAGGAAAAATTTTACCAACCATAAGCTCGATGGAAGCTAAAGGCGTGGTGATTAACAATTCCATGTTGCCGCGTTCACGTTCACGCACAATAGCGGCAGAGGTGAACATGATCATGGTCATGGTAAGAATAACACCAACAAGGCCCGGTACTATATTCACTACGCTACGTTGCTCAGGGTTATACAATAAAGTGACTTCAAAGGTTGGCACATTACGATTAGCGGGTTTATTTAATAACTCCGCTAATGGCATATTACGTAAGCTTTTAATGCTGCCAGCAATTGCCGTATCAGAGCCATCAACTAACCATTGAGCAATAGGGCGGCTGGTTTCTTCATCTGTGGCTGCTGGTAAACCAAAACCTACGGTTGAGTGACGTACTAAACGTTGGCTAACATCTTTAGGAATGATCAATACAGCGCGCACATCACCCTTATCAATTGCGGCTTGTGCTTGCACTAACGAACTATAATGTTGAGTAAAGTTAACAATACTGGTTGCCGACACGGTTTGCTGTAATACTCGACTTAGTGCTGTTTGGCTCTGATCAAATATACCGACTGGAATATGGCGAATGTTAGTATTAATAGCAAAAGCAAACAGCAATAATTGCACCAATGGAATCATGATCACCATGCCAAACGTTACTCTGTCGCGTTTTAGTTGAATTAATTCTTTGACAATAATGGCTTGAATTCTTAATAAGGATTTCATAAATTAATCCCCTTTTTATCTGATGATGCCGTTATATTATTGCCTGTTGATAAAACAAAAACATCTTCAAGACTTGGTCTGACTATATGCATTTTTGCCGTAGCAGACATAATGTTTATGTTGGTTAAAAAAGCCATAGGGTCAATAATGTTTTTACTAACGAGTACTCGTAAATGCGCACCAAGTTGTGATGCAGAAACCACTTCGGGCAGGGCTATTAATTGTTGCTTTAATTGTCTAATATTATCGGTTGACACTTCAATCACATTTGCGGGCATGTTTGCCATTAAGTGCGCGGGTGAATCGTCAGCACGTTTAATACCATTTTCTAAAATAGCTAACTTATGGCAACGTTCAGCTTCATCCATGTAATGTGTAGAAACTAAAATCGTGATGCCTTGATCACATAAATCAAACAATTGCTCCCAAAACTCACGACGATTCTCAGGATCTACCGCAGACGTTGGCTCATCTAAAAATAATAACTTAGGTTTATGTATTACCGCACAAGCAAGTGCTAAGCGTTGCTTTTGCCCACCACTTAAACTGCCCGCCAATTGATTCTTAAGTGTTGCTAATTGATAAATACTGGTGAGTTCATCCAGTCGAAATTTTTGCTCTTTGGGTGTTAAGCCATAAACACGGGCGATAAATTGCATGTTTTCTTTGATGGTTAAATCATCGTATAAAGAAAATTTTTGTGTCATGTACCCAATTTGTTTACGCAGCTTTTCCGCATCTTTAGGTAAATGGTAACCTAAAACGTTAACTGTGCCTGCGCTAGGTTTTAGCAAACCGGTGAATAATCGAATCGCCGTGGTTTTACCTGAGCCATTAGGGCCAAGAAAACCATAAATTTGCTGCTTCTCTACCTGTAAATTAAGTGACGATACTGCGGTCATCGAACCAAAATTGCGGGTTAAATTAATTGCTTCAATGGCTAACTCAGTCATTAGCGTTCACTTAATGAGGAGCTTAACGGACGAGACTTGCTTGGTAAAAGCACTTGTGAAGGAATACCACTAGGTAAATCCGCAGCACTGTCAGGCAACATAACCTCAGCCAAGTACATTAAGTTAGCTCGCTCTACTTGGTTAAGTGCATAATAAGGGGTAAACGCGGGCTCTGTTGCTATCCAACGAACAGTGCCCTGTAAAGCTTGAGTTAAGCCGTCAACTTGCACTGTTAATTTATCACCTACGCTTATCTGCACACGATAAGGCTCAGGAATATAAACACGGGCAAAAGGGGCTTTACCTGCAAGTACAATGGCAACGGGACTACCTGCGGTAACTCGCTCTCCTAGGTTCCACGGTAAATTATCTAAAATACCATCGCGCTTTGCGGTGATGGTTAAATCACTTAGCTTTTTCTGCTCGCTCGTTAACATAGCAATATTAGTCGCCAAAATTGCCTCGGCAATGGCTAAGTCTTCAATACGAGTACCATTAACCAATTGTAACAGTTGCTCTTGGGCACTGTTGAGTTTCGCTAAATTTTCATCACGCGCAGCTAAGGTACTGTCGAGTGTTGCTTGACTGGTTAAATTAGACGTTATTAGGCTTTTCGCCCTTGCATAATTTGCTTTGCTTTTTATTAATGCGGCTTTAGCACCAGCGACTTTGGCTTGTGCGGCCGCTACTTCTTCTGTGCGCGCACCATTATGTGCTTTGTCTAAATTTGCTTGCGCTTGTTGTACTTGCGCTTGTGCTTTAGCAACTAAAGCTTTCTGTAGAATATCATCAAGTTTTACTAATACCGTGCCTTTACTGACTTGGCTACCCGCTTTAATAGGTAAGGCTGTGATAACTTCATTAACCGTTGCGGTATGAGCAATGCGGTCACGCTCTAATGTGCCCAATGCAACGTTGGCTGTATCGTTATTGCATCCAAATAATACAGTGCAAATAAGACAAGCTAATATTTTAGTCGACATGGTAATGATCTTCCTGATTTATAGGATAAATTTAGCGGATAAGTTTTTAGTCTACGCCCTCATGCATGAAGTTCAAGGGTTTATTCTAAGTAGTTAAATTAGTATAAATAGGGACATCAAGGAAGCGTCCATATATGTCCCTCTTTGTGGTATTAACGGTTCATGATGCGTTGAAAAAAGCGATAGTGGAAGTTTCGTTTATCTTGAATAAAGCCTCTAATAAGGTAAACTTAGTTGATAACGTTGAATAAATTAGAGTAAGGAAACTATTGCAAATTCAATTTATGGATAATAATCTTCCTACTACTGAAATAACTCAATAAACAAAAGCCATATAAACTGTGCCTCGCAACTCAGTCCAACAGGGCATTTATCTATTATGCTTCGGCAAGAGATAAATACTTAATTGTTCGGCTTAATCTAATTTCCCTATAAGGATATAAATGAAATTACTATGTAAAACTGTTATTGGAATCTTGGGGGTTATTTCTTTTAATGCGATAGCAAAAAATGCTAATCAATTTAATTATATAGGAATAAATTTTCAGGATAATAGTTATGAAGATTTAAACTTTACTCCTGAAATTGATACCGCTCAACTCTCACCAATTAAATATAATGAAAATTCTTCTAAAACAGGATGGAGAGGTTTTTTTGGACATCAATTTAATCGATATATTGCTGTTGAGGCAGGACTCACTTCTTTTGGTAAAGCAAGCTTTTCGATTACAGAAGAGCTAACAGATTCAAGTGGAAAAACTACTATAAATACCATTCAAAATGGTGAGTTTAAAACATTGGCTGGTGATATTCGTGCGGTCGGAACATACCCAATAAATAACAGCTTATTTGTAAAAGCACAAATTGGTGTTTTGGCGTGGGATAATGAGTTCACTTTTTTAGTTAGTGATATTGAAGAGTTCGCGGTACAAAAAAAATCTGATAAAGGAGTCTCTTTATTAACGGGAATTGGTATTGCATATGGATTTAATGATTTGGTTGCTATATCTCTTGATTTCGAAAAAACAGAAATAGCTAAAATAACAACCCAGAGTTTAGGAGTCTCACTTTTAGTGCGCTTTTAACTAAAAAGCCTATTTAGTGAACTATGTTCATTGCCAAATAATTCTGCTAAAATATGCCTCCCTAAAACGTGACTAATGTTGCGTTTTGATTATTCATCCACAGCACTGGATTTACGTTCCA
>JAWSUX010000217.1:0-4142 GCA_033852215.1 Colwellia sp.
TGATAAATAAATGCAATAGGCCGCAACTTACATTACTTAATTGGGGTAACTGTTGCAAAACCTCTTTAGTAATCAGATGAAAACCGCGTTGTTTAGCAGATAAATTTATTTCAATTTGTTGCCACATAATTAATCCTTAACTTTATCTTCGTACAAGGCTGAAAAGGCTTGTATCGTTTGAGGTAAAAGCCTCTCTATGATGCTTAATTTTGTTGCTTCTTTTGCACCCAGCGGGTTGTTACCTTGATGATAACGAGCATAAAGTGTTTTATAAAGTCCGTGTACGCCTAACCGTTTACTGGTAACAAGGGATTGTTGGGTTAAGCTACTAACTAACCAGTCAGGAAGTGTGGCAACGCCCATATTGGCGGCCACCATTTGTAACATAACATGGCTATTATTTACCTGTTTTATTTTATTTGGATTAACCTTGGCAGGCGTTAAAAAGTGTTTGAAAATATCAAGCTTTTCTGTGCTAAGGGGATAGGTTAACAGCGTAAATTCTCGAAAATTCTCTGCGGTTATATAAGGTGTATTATCGAAAGAAGCTAACTTTTTTTCCTGTTGTTTAGATAATACGGCGACCACTTCAAACTGGCCAATTTCTTGATAAATATAACCATCATCAAGGTTTTTTTCATCGGTAAATAAAACATCCAGTTGTTTGCTCAATTGTCGCTCGTTTGATAATGCTGAAAAGTTATCATCAATAAATTCAATGTCTACTTGCTCAGTGTTTACGCTCTCACTATTGACGTTTTTAGCACCTTGAGTATTTTTTTGTGAAGGTAAACCTTGCTCTGAAAATTTTGTGGTAACGGGCAATAACCATTGAAAACAGGCATGACATGCAATCGCTAGTTTAAGTGTTGTTACATCGTTTTTAGGCGTTTTAAGTGCAGTATTGGCCGTGGCTATGCGAGGTAAAATATCCTTCGCTAACTTAAGTAATATTTTTCCTGATTCAGTAAATTCAACAGGTGAGGTATTTCGAATAAATAATGGTGCGTTAAGACGTTTTTCTAATTCTTTAATCTGATGTGATAATGCCGACTGACTGCTAAAAAGCAAATCTGCTGTTTTACGAATATTACCTGTATCCGCTAGTGTTGTTAGTGTTTTTAGATGTTTAATTTCAAACATGATGAATTTATTTCAACTCCCTGTTGAATTTATTGCGCTTGTCTTGTCGTGTTACTTTCTAGAGTATAACCATTCAAACGTCTAGACGTCTATTTGTTTTTGGTAAAAATGAATAGTAACGATGCTAGCCAGTTAACAGAATTATCACCCCTTAATAGCAAATTAAATAAACATAATGGAGCAGGTATGCAAATACATAATTTAGGTTTTCCACGCATTGGTGCAAAACGAGAGTTAAAATTTTCTTTAGAAAAATACTGGCGTGGAGAATTAACACAAGCTGATTTTTTGGCTGAGTGTAAAGATCGTCGCCAACAAAACTGGAAAATTCAACATGACGCAGGCATTGAATGTTTACCTGTTGGGGACTTTGCTCATTATGATCATGTATTAAATACCACCTTATTATTGGGTTTAGCCCCGTCACGTTTTACTCAACACACACACAGTGAATCAGATCGACAAAATAACGTTGTCGATCTTGAGTTTCGTATTGGGCGTGGCCAAGCACCAACAGGCTGCCAGTGTGCTGCCAGTGATATGACTAAATGGTTTAATACAAATTATCATTACATCGTGCCAGAATTAAGTGCTGGGTTGTTAGCAAATAACAGTGCAATTAATACTGATAATTTACTTAATCAATTTAATGAAGCGCAAGCGATTACGGATAATCGTAAAGCGGTATTACTTGGCCCGATCACTTATCTATATTTAAGTGTTACTGGTCATGAGAATAAATTGGATTTATTACCAGCCTTATTAACTCGTTATCAAGCGGTATTATCTACGCTTTCTGATGCGGGTGTGAATTGGTTACAACTTGATGAACCCGCTTTAGGTCTGGAATTAGACAATGAGTGGCAACAAGCGTTTACTCAAGCGTATCAGCAGCTTAACAAAGGCAATTTAAAAATATTGTTAACCAGTTATTTTGCTTCAATTGATCATCATATAGACCTACTTAAAGATTTGCCTTTTGATGGTTTGCATATTGATACCGTAGCAGAAAAAACAGATGTAAATGTTATTATTGAAAAATTGCCTAATGATTGGATCATTTCGTTGGGTGTTATCAATGGTCGAAATGTATGGAAAACAGATCTCGTGTCTGTATATCAAAAATTACAGCCGTTATACCGTAAACTAGGTGAACGTTTATGGTTAGCGCCTTCTTGTTCGTTATTACACTCGCCTGTTGATTTGAATCAAGAAAGCAAACTAGATGAAGAGTTTACGTCATGGTTAGCTTTTGCAAAACAAAAGTGTCAGGAATTGAGTTTATTAAAAGCAGCGTTAATCACTGCAAACAGTGATGAAATCATTTTATATTCAGGCCCTGCATTGGCACGTTGTGTATCAAAGCGTATCCATAATAGTGAAGTACAAACAAGAGTATCGGCTTTAAGTTCAAGTGACTTTGCCCGTAATGAAAGTTTTGATGCACGTAAAGTTGCGCAACAAACGTCACTTAATCTGCCGTTATTGCCAACCACTACTATCGGCTCATTCCCACAAACAGGCGATATTCGCCAAACTCGCGCTAAATGGCGTCGTAACGAAATTACTGAAAAAGAATATACCGAGCTTATTCAGGCTGAAATTCGCGCTACTATTGAACGCCAAGAAAAAATTGGTTTAGACGTTTTAGTGCATGGTGAAGCCGAGCGTAATGACATGGTTGAGTACTTTGGTGAATTACTTGATGGTGTCGCTTTTACTCAATTTGCTTGGGTGCAAAGTTATGGCTCTCGTTGTGTTAAACCCCCTATTATTTTTGGTGATATTAGTCGTAAAAAACCAATGACAGTTGAGTGGGCTCGTTTTGCTCAGTCATTAACCGACAAACCGGTTAAAGGCATGTTAACGGGTCCTGTTACTATTTTATGTTGGTCGTTTGTTCGTGATGATTTATCACGAGAAAAAGTTGCGAATCAAATTGCTTTAGCCATTAGTGATGAGGTGGTTGATTTAATTGATAATGGTATTGAAATTATTCAAATTGACGAGCCAGCGATACGTGAAGGCATGCCAGTAAAACAAAGCCAGTGGCAAAATTATTTAGATTGGGCAACAGCATCATTTTGTTTGTCAGCAGCTAAAGCACCAGCGACAACACAAATTCATAGCCATATGTGTTATTCAGAGTTCAATGATATTTTGCCAGCGATTATTGCGCTAGATGCCGATGTTTTAACGGTAGAGACATCACGTTCAAATATGTCATTGCTTGATGCGTTTGATAATCAAGCTTACCCAAATGATTTAGGCCCCGGCGTTTATGATATTCATAGCCCTAATGTGCCAGAAGTCGATTGGATGGTCGGCTTACTTGAAAAAGCGCAAAAACATATTCCAGTAGAGCGTTTATGGGTTAACCCTGATTGTGGTTTAAAAACGCGCGGTTGGGAGGAAACTAAGTTGGCTTTAGAAAATATGGTTATCGCAGCGAAAAAATTACGCACGAGTACTTAGCTTAAATAGTTAACGTTATTTGACTGCTATAATAAAAAAGAGCTTGTGATATTGCTATCACAGCTCTTGGTATTATTTCTAAACTTAGGAATAGTAGCCCACAATGTGGTGTTAATTTTTTTTGTGCAACCAAGCTGCGTGTCTAGGCGCACGTTTAGTGATAGCCCACTCATCAACCATGTCGTGAGCGACAGAATGTAATTGTTTAAATTGTTCAGGCGTACCAGTATTTGCAACAAGCTCTAAACGATGACCATTAGGATCAAAGAAATAAATTGATTTAAAAATTCCATGGTTTGTTGGCCCTAAAACGTCAACCCCTTTATCTTCTAACTCTTCTTTAGCAGAAATTAATGCTTCAACACTTTCAATACGCATCGCTATATGTTGTACCCAGATGGGTGTGTTTTCATCACGACCCATATCAGGCGAATTAGGCACTTCAAAAAAAGCTAAAATATGTTCATTAGCCGCATCTAAAAATATATGCATGTACGGATCAGGCGCGTTAGTCGAAGGGACTT
>JAWSUX010000218.1:0-1047 GCA_033852215.1 Colwellia sp.
TCCTTTCTATACACCTAACGCCCCATTAAGAGGCTTTTAATTGTTGGCTAAAATGTGAAGCGAAGCGGAACCTAGCCAACTGTTAAAAGTCCTGCTTGAATGGCTTGTTATGTGGCTAACCCCAGAAACAAGCATGTTCATCTACCTCTATCAGTACGAGGAATTTATCGATGTTAACAACGGTTGGATTCGGTTCGTAGCTATGCCATTTGAGATCAGCACGTTGCCAAAAAACTTTCCAATTTTTTTGAGTTTTGACATAAGTTGCCTTTGCCACAAAATGTTCCAATACTTCTGTTGGATCATCCCACCGAGGCCTTACTTCAAATATTTCTACCGATTGTCCAGTAATACGAAAGCTGATATCAACTTCCTTACGAATATGCACTGGCGGTCTCTTATTTTCAATATAAGCACTAACTGACTTTTTATAACGTGCTAACTCGATATCATTAAATGCCATGCAAACTCCTGAGCCACATAACGCCCATTTAAGGGGCTGATAATAGTTTGCTAAAATGTGTAGCGAAGCGAAACCGAGCAAACTGTTAGCAGTCCCGCTTTAAATTCTTGTTATGTTTCGTGATTTGAAGGATACGCGCATAAAACAATTGAGATACCCAAATCCGCTGTACTTTGAAGAACAGGTGGGTCTAAGTAGATATTCATATTGATACTATCTACACTAAACCAACCAACAAAATACTCAACGGTCCCACCAGTCTCTTTCAAACTTTCGAAAAAACTGCGGTGTTTAGCAAGCTCGTTATTTCTAGCAGCAATAAACTCTTCAAAAAGAACATCCTCAGCATCTAGTCCTTTACCACTACAGAAATCGAAAGTCCAAAACATGCTCTCGTAATTAGCTTTAAGACGTCTACCGTTAGGTGTAATTCGAGGTTCACCGACTTTATTAGCGATGTGAGGTATAAGGTTTAGCTCTTTACTTATGTTTTCTGGCTCCATTTCAGGATGCGAAATTTTTAGAGAAACACAAAACTTATAATCTGGCACAAACCTTCCTTAGAAACATAACGCCGTTTTAAG
>JAWSUX010000218.1:1056-2714 GCA_033852215.1 Colwellia sp.
AAAACCCTTGTTATGTTTACTTATGACGCTTTTGGGCTAAAGCGTAACAACCAAATGCAACAAGAAACCCTGCCCAGTAAACATCATTATCCTTTAATACAGAAACTACGCTTGATACGCCAACTACAGTCCCTATAACGTAAAGTGTTATAGATGAAAAAATACCCTTACCTTGCTTTCCTTTGCCAAAGAGTAGTGACAATGAAATTAAAAATAATGGGATTCCTGCTACAAAACTCATAGTTATTGCTATTGAATCTTGGGAAAATAGTGACAAAGCAATAACAGCAACAGAAATAAATAAACTCAAAACACCAAAGAAAATTCGAGTTTGATTTGACACTTTGTTAGTTAATTTCTCGGGGTCAGTTATAAACACGAAACTTCCTGTAAACATAACGCCCTGTTAATGGGCAAAATAAAGTTGGCTAAAATAAGCGACGAAGGAGCAAAAGCCAACTGTATTTTGTCCTTGTTAAACAGCTTGTTATATTTCTATTCTGATATTACATCATAAACCAATTTATAGTTTCTTAGGTTAATATCACTTTCGTTTACAGAGCGAACGCAATCAGTTTGATTCTTTTCAGCAGCTCCGAAAACTAGAAAGTTAAAACGAGCTTCTTTTAACGAAACTTTATTGGGACCACCAAAGCATTCATTTTGCTCTGGATCATCTTGACCGTCATCTTCCCAAAAGCATATTTCACAAATTTCATAATTTGCGATTTCCGCTAAAGTTGCATATCCACAACAGGGACATGCATACAATTTATTAAATGCTTGCTCTCGATTCATAGTGAAATATAACGCCCTAATAATGGGCAAAAAATTGTTGGCTAAAATGTTGAGGAACGAAAACAGCCAACTGTTTTTTGTCCTTATTAATTAGCTTGTTAGGCATATTTAATTTCCAACATACTTTATAACATTGTTTATAAATAAACCCGTATTTTCAACAGAAAGATGTAATATCCAACGGATATGTGGGGTTTCTTTGGATGACACAAAAATACTAAATGGATCGTTAATACTTGAACCTATACTATTAACAACAAACTTTGATTTAGGGATAGCATTTCTAAACTCCTTACAATCAGAACAAAACCATAAAGAGTAAAATGGAATACGATTAATTATTTCAAATTCATTGGCGTTTAATTTTGATATAAAGTTAGTTAAATTATCAAAAAATAAATCTTTGTTGTATTCACGGGGAAGGTAATAAAGGGATACGTATTCATTTTCATTTATTCTTGGGCAAGTATTATCAATTGAAGATGACCATAGATTTTTATCAGTTGTATCATCTTTTCCTAGAGCATACTTTGTAATCTGGCAGTTCCCACGAGACGTTTTTCGGGGAGCAGATACAGCTGACCATACATTCTGAAGAGTTAATTCTTTCTGTTTAGAAGTAGGACAGTAAAATATCGCATCTATCTCTTCTTTAATAGGGACACTTAATGAGAGTATATCTTCTTTAACCGTAATATATTTACAGTGTGATACAGATAAGATTGTTTCAGCGTACAATTTACTAGCAAAACTAGTAATTAGAGCAACAATTAAAATTAGCGCTTTACGATTTAAAATTGTTAACTCCCTCTAGAAACAAAAGCCACAATTGACTATATGCCTAACGCCGCAATAAGCGG
>JAWSUX010000218.1:2737-3979 GCA_033852215.1 Colwellia sp.
AGTTGCTACTTGTTAAAAGCACTAATTTTACAACAAGTTATCACGTTTACGAGATAGACGAAAGATACAAATAACACCACCCGCACTACACACCTAAACCTGCTTTTGAGCCTTAAAACTTAAGCTTATTAAATCTTAAACCATGAAAGGCGAAAACTGGGTTGGGCAAAAAAGAAGTGAGTATTTGAAGACACTTCCATTGCCAAACCAAAGATTGAACCAAACACAAAACATTAATGTAAGCACCGAACTAGCAAATAAATTCAGCTGATTTAGTGCGTGCAACTAACGCCCCATTAAGAGGCTTTTAACAGTTGGCTAAAATGTGAAGCGAAGCGAAACCTAGCCAACTGTTAAAAGTCCTGCTTGAATGGCTTGTTATATTTGCATATCTTAGCAGCCATCTTTGAATTTTTTGACCTTAATATATGATGTTTTATCTGTAAAAGATATGAGGGCTTTTTCAGCGACACAAAAGGAGCTCTTTACAATTAGGCTACAACCAGTATTAGAACAATTTCCATTATTTTCAGAAATGAACTTTTTTAAATTCTCATGATTTTTATCACCTGAAAATATAGAATTTAAGATGACTTCAAATGATTTGTAATTAAAGTCACCATTTAAATCAGTAAGTAAAGCCGAGCCGATATCTTCACGGTAGTCTGCGGCAACAGTTGCAACGGAACAAAATAAAAAGCTTACAGCGATCATAAATAAAGTTAAATATTGTCTAGAAAGTTGCATGTAATCCTCCGCAAATATAACGCCACAATAAGCGGCTAAGTAATTGTTGGCTAAAATGTGAAGCGAAGCGGAACCGAGCCAACTGTTACGTGTCCGTTTGATTGCCTTGTTAGTTGCTGGTTATTAAAAACACCAATTTTACAACAAGTTATCACGTTTAAGGAATGGGAGGAAGAACCAATAAGTACTTCCGCAATAGACACCTAAACGTGAATTTTGAGCCTTAAAAACTAAAGCCATTTATACCTACAAACTACGCAAGGCGAAAACTGGCTTGGGCAAAAAGGAAGTGAAGATTGAAAGGCACTTCCATTGCCAAAACAAAGAATTGAACCAAGCACAAAAGCTTGTGTTGTACACTTAACGATAAATAAAATTACTCGATTTTGTGCGGACAACTAACGCCTCAATGAGAGGCAAAAAATTGTTGGCTAAAATAAGCGAGGCACGAGCAAAAAGCCAACTGTTTTTTGTCCTGCTTTATTGCCTTGTTAG
>JAWSUX010000219.1:0-3222 GCA_033852215.1 Colwellia sp.
CACTTCAAACTTGATACTAGGTTTTTAATTACTCCCTAGAGGAATTGAGGTAGAAAATTCACATTGTTGCTGAGAGTTACAGGATGGATATGAAAAAGAAACATTGTGCGTACAAAGACCATATGTGTTATTCACTATACCTGAAGCACTATATAAATCTGAATTAATATCCCGCAATTTTATGCGCTCTTCCTCTAACCTCTCAATTTCATCAATAGATGTAGTTACATTAGAATATACATATCGGTCTGCAAGCATACATAAACTTAAATCCACTGGCTCCACTAAGAAAACTTTACAATCTGTATTATCAGAACACCCCGAAACATTAATTTCATTAGTAATATTTTCTTCTATCTCATTCATCAATTCAATATTAGTGGAACTATAGTGATAATAAGCGTTTGCAGGTGAAACTAAAAACCTAGAACCATCAGTAGTTTCACTTGTAAATAAGTAAACAAGTTGATTAATATCTGAGTTATTTTCTACTACCCCCCACTCGTTAGACAAAAAATCAAGTGTTTGATTCTTAGCTAAATTGTGGCTAGATTCAGTAATTTGTATACCATTATTTAAAAGCGAGTCATCATCAAGGCTTTGTAAAAACCTTGCAATGTTCAGAGCTGCAAACGAGTTATTATTCGCAAGCTCATATGGAGTTAGAATATCCTTTGGATCCACTGGATACCCGATAGCTATATCGCCGACAAAAAATTGAATTTTTTCACCTAGGATATAACCAAATCCACCATTTTCATCGGTAATGCCTTCATATTCCCCCGACTTGTATTTTAACCCTATAACCTCACTATCAATAAGTTTGCCAAATGCATTTGGGACAACATCCATTGAGACTTGATTATTTTCATTAGTGTCAGTGCTGGAGCTTCCACCACAACTAGATAGAAAACAAAATAAAGGAATAAAAAAATACTTATTTATATACATGTAATTAGAATTTAACTCCAAACTTGCTAAAAATATAACGCCTTGCTAAGCGGCTAAAAAATATTGGCTATAATCGCGAAGCGATGGCCAACTGTTTTGTGTCCGTTTGAGCAACTTGTTATGTACGAATTACTACGGTGCTTGCTATAAAGTCATGAATAGCTCTTCTTTTTTTATTTAACAGCATGGTAATAAATTCAAGAACGTACCAAATGGCGTGTGACGCCCCTAAAATAGAAATTGATATATATAGCAAACTTTCAGGATTAATTTCAGCTTCATTTGCAGGCAAATAAGAACTTAAAACATACATAATAATTAAGGCTAATAAAGGAATAGCGTCTCGCTTAAAAGCTTGAAGATAATTAATCGCCTTCTCATCTTTAAAGTTTACAACTTGAATACCTGTAAATTGTTTTCCTATCGTTTGACCTGAATGCCCGTGCATTAAAATAGAATAAACAAAAGGAATAAATGTGAAAACAACTTCCTGAGTTGATTCGTTCATAAATACCTGACAAATCAAAACAGCTACAGTTAAAAAGATACCATCAATTATGCTAGCAAAAAAACGCTTCCAAAATGTCGTATAACGTAAGTGTGCATCAAATTCTCTATATGTTTCTTCTACCGATTTACCAATACTTGATTCCAACTCCAAACTCCTTTCGTACATAACGCCGTTTTAAGCGGCTAAAAATGGTTGGCTATACTTTGTGAGGCACGAACAAAAGCCAACTGTTTTTTGTCCGACTTGAAAACCCTTGTTAGGTGTTGTTTAACTCCGAGTCTAATGAAACACTACAATGCGGGCACACATTAACTTGGTGCTTACTTTTAACCTTAACGGACAAACCTGAAAACTTAAAATTACAATTAGGACACTTTATTTTGTCCAGCATAATGCCATAAAAACTCGAGTAAAAAACTATTAAAGTAGGTACCCAAATACTCGGGCGTAATGATTTCAAAAAAACATTAACCACTTCAATTTGTACTAAAAGGAAGAATACTATTATAGGAATAAATAATATTATGCCTATTCGTTTTTTTTGATTCCCAATATGTTGGCGAACATCCATGATTAAACACCTAACGCCTCGCTAAGAGGCAAATAATAGTTGGTTAAAATAAGCGACGAAGGAGCAAAAACCAACTGTTTTTTGTCCTTTTGAGCGACTTGTTATGTGGGTAATATTAACTAAGTCTATACCAAATTAATTAAGTGCTTTACTGGAGAGGTATTGTCCCACTGCATGATGAACATCGATAGCCTCTTTCGGCATTCTTTCTTCCTCGTAATAAGCTGTATATGGGATACCTGATGAAGTAATACCAATAAGGCTACAGTTGCCTTTTAAAACACATGATAGGCAATACAATCCCTCTATGGCTTTACTAGGGTGATATATTTTATTATATGGCCTTGGTTTTGGAGGAGCATTCTTGCTACTTTTGACATAATCATATGATACATATTTGTAAAAGCCTTCAACTATACCTTCCTCCACATAGGATTCCCCTGTAATTTTACGCAAATCGCATTTCGAAGGCCTGTTAGCGGAGTCCAGAGTATGTTCAGGTGACTTTATTCGACCCCATCCAATTCTGATCGAGAGCTGTCGATCATTATTGTTAGGCTTTTTTTTCGATGCTTCTATTTCACTTGAAGACGAAATCCAATAGTTAATAGAAACCTTGTCAGCAAGAGATGGATACCAGACTTCAAATGAAACAGGACCATTCCTTTCATAGCTCCAGCCTGGATATTTAGCTACCGCAGACTTAGGAACACGAAGAACAACACTTTCGTTTCCAGACTTATCTAGAATCGCGAAGTCATAGTAGTCAACTTGCCAGACCCAAAATGCATATCCCCCCAATGTTACCAACAAAAAGTAAATCCATTTTCTATTCATTGATGCCTCCTAAAGACATTGGTTTACCCACATAACGCCCACTTAAGCGGACAAAAATTGTTGGTTAAAATGTGAAGCGAAGCGGAACCTAACCAACTGTTTTTGTTCCGNNTTTAACGCTAATAATTGTTTAATTAAAGATGGTTTACTTCTAATTTCAATAGCCATTAACTCAGCATATTTCGGTTTATAAAGAGACTTCCAATTACCATCAGGGTGCATTCTAAATACATGACACAATTCATTAACTAAGCTAGAGAGTCGAACATTTAATTCGTGATCATTTGATAAGGAATATTCTAAATCAGTATACCCATCGTTTATCAACGTACTCTCCTAAACACATAACGCC
>JAWSUX010000220.1:0-3027 GCA_033852215.1 Colwellia sp.
GCAAAAACTGGTGCGAACATCTCTCACCACATGAATGAAATTGCTATTACTTGTTTACCAAAAGACTTACCTGAGTTTATCGAAATTGACTTAGCTGGCCTTGAACTTGGTCAAACATTGCATTTATCAGATGTTACATTGCCAACAGGCGTTACTTCTGACGAATTAGCTAAAGGCGAAGATCATGATTTAGCAGTTGTTTCTGCTAACGCTCCTAAAGCGGCTAAAACAACTGAAGACGACGCTGCACCAGCAGAAGAAGCTCCAGCTGCTGAATAATTAAACTTTTTCAGATAGCTATTTAACTTTAAGATGTATCGTTCTATTAAAAGAAAAAAGCACGGAGTTGATGACTATCAATGAGTACTTTTGACGTCTTAATTGAGCGGTACAACGACAAGGTAAATAGTGATGACAATTAAGTTAATTGCGGGGCTGGGTAATCCTGGTCCCGAATATAGCAAAACACGCCACAATGCAGGTGTTTGGTTCGTCGAAGAACTAGCACGTTGTCACAATATATCTCTCCGTCCTGAAAAAAAATACTCCGGCCTTTACGGTAAAGGGGTAATTGCAGGAAACTTTGTTCACCTAATAATACCTACTACTTTTATGAATCTTAGCGGCCAAGCAGTTGCCCCGCTTGCTAATTTCTTTAAAATTTCTGTAGACGAAATTCTAGTTGCTCATGACGAATTAGATATACTACCCGGAATTTGTAAAATTAAAAAAGGTGGCGGACACGGCGGACATAATGGCTTACGCGATATTATCGCTCGCATGGCTAACAACAAAGAATTTTACCGGTTGCGTATTGGCATTGACCATCCAGGTCATCGCGATAAAGTAACAGGTCATGTTTTAGGTAAAGCACCTAAAGCAGAGCAAGAAAGAATTGAACAAGCAATCGACGAAGCCAGTCGATGTTTGGATATTTGGTTAAAAGACGACTTAAAGAAAGCACAAAATCGCTTACACTCTTTTAAAGCTGAATAAATATAAACAAATAAATACACGCTAGTATCTAACCTGAACGCTATTTATGAGCTCAGGTTAACTAATCAATAGGTAGAAAATTATGGGTTTTAAATGTGGTATCGTTGGCTTGCCTAACGTCGGAAAATCAACACTATTCAATGCATTGACCAAAGCAGGTATTGAAGCGGCAAACTTCCCGTTTTGTACTATTGAACCAAATACTGGCGTAGTACCTGTTCCCGATCCTCGCTTAGACAAACTAACAGCAATAGTAAAACCTGAGCGTGTATTAGCTACTACCATGGAATTTGTTGATATCGCGGGTTTAGTTGCCGGAGCATCAAAAGGTGAAGGTTTAGGTAATAAATTTTTAGCTAACATACGTGAAACTGATGCCATTGGTCACGTAGTTCGCTGCTTTGATAATGACAATATTATTCATGTTGCTAATAAGGTCAGTCCTACTGATGATATTGATGTTATCAACACCGAATTAGCTTTATCTGATATGGATACCGCAGAGCGTGCAATTTTCCGTTTAGCCAAAAAAGCTAAAGGTGGCGATAAAGACGCTAAGTTTGAAATGCCTGTTTTAGAAAAAATATTAAAACATGTTGAAGATGGTCACATGGTACGTTCTTTAGAGTTGACTAAAGAAGAACAAGCAGCCGTTGACTATTTGAACTTTTTAACGATTAAACCAACAATGTACATTGCTAACGTTAATGATGATGGTTTTGAAAACAACCCTTACCTTGATGAAGTGCAAAAGATAGCTGATGCTGAAGGTGCTATTGTTGTTGCTGTTTGTGCTGAGATAGAAAGCGAATTATCTGAAATGGATGATGAAGACAGAGCTGAATTTATGGCTGATCTAGGTTTAGAAGAACCCGGTCTTAATCGTGTTATCAATGCCGGTTACTCATTACTTCATTTACAAACTTACTTCACCGCCGGTGTTAAAGAAGTACGTGCATGGACTGTCAAGCAAAATGCCACCGCACCACAAGCAGCAGGTGTTATTCACACTGACTTTGAAAAAGGCTTTATCCGTGCTGAAATCGTTGGTTATGATGACTTTATCGAATTCAATGGCGAGTCAGGTGCTAAAGAAGCTGGTAAGTGGCGTTTAGAGGGTAAAGATTATCGTGTGAAAGACGGTGACGTAATACATTTTCGTTTCAATGTTTAACGATATATCACTGTAGCTTTCATTAATTTATTAAAGCTATTTGAGTGATAAAATAGGCTCTATTTCTCTAGTAGGAATAGAGCCTTTTTATATTTTATTCCCGATTACAAAACCATAAAAACATGACGATAAATTAATGGTTAGTGAGCAATAACACCATAAAAACCACCGTTAACCAGTTCAGCTTATTTTATTTGCTGCTGAGGGCAATACTTTAAACGTAGCCCACTAATTATCGGTGAACTCCCCATTAAATGGGCTAGCCTTAGATCTGATGATATTACTAAACATTTATCTATCTAGCCGATGAAACAAAAGTGGGTACAAACTGCGTAGTTATACGACAATTTGCACAGACATTAAGCAAACAATAAAAAAGTAGAGTTTTTTAGTAAATAACGGTTGACGGATGGCGAGCAGATTTGCATAATACGCGCCACTTGCTACAGAGCAGGTTGGTTAGGCTACATAGCTCAGTTGGTTAGAGCACATCACTCATAATGATGGGGTCCCAGGTTCGAGTCCCGGTGTAGCCACCATTTTACTTCGGTTTTATTACTTAAGTAAAAAGAGTTCAAGTCTCTTTAAAAACTTGAATGTAATGCGGGTTTGGCGGAATTGGTAGACGCGCCGGATTTAGGTTCCGGTATCGCAAGATGTGAGAGTTCAAGTCTCTTGACCCGTACCATTTCAAAGCAACAATAGTTGCAAATGTAAAAAGTAAAGACATTGCAGGGATATAGCCAAGCGGTAAGGCAGCGGGTTTTGATCCCGTCATTCAGAGGTTCAAATCCTCTTATCCCTGCCACTTTCTTCACTAAACTTTAGTCTAGAAAGTTTTCAATGTAATTACCTAC
>JAWSUX010000221.1:0-994 GCA_033852215.1 Colwellia sp.
CAATATGACTTTTTGCAATTGGGCTAATATGCGCCCCCAATGTCATGCCGGTACCGACACAAACTAAACTACCTGACATATTTGTTCACCTTGTTTGTTATTTATTCCTTTGATAGAAAGATAGCAGTATTGTGCCGTTTTAAAAACCTAAATAGTCGCTTTTAATTAAATAGCTTTATTCTCAGCAATGATTAGGTGCGAAGCTTACAGTTAAGGTAAATTGTTTATAACAATTAATAGCTTAGTTTTATTTTTCTTATGCCTCACTGTGCGACAGTTGTAAAGGGCATTTTGGTGAAATTTACGCTGTATTTTTCAACGTATTTTTTACCGTATTTGTCAACAGTTATGTTGTGCTTTTGTGTAAAAAACGCTCACAATAATACTTTAGTAAAAGTCAATATCAAAAACACGAAAAAAACCAACTATTGTTCAAATTCTATGCTTTTAAATTGAAATAAAACCACGTAAACTTAGCGCCCTTTTGAAAGGTAGCTCAAAAAAACAGCAGCATGAAAATTGGCCCGTATCAACTAAATTCTAAACTTATTCTTGCCCCAATGGCGGGAATAACTGATCAACCTTTTAGGCAACTTTGTTGTCAATTGGGCGCGGGTTTAGCTGTTTCTGAAATGCTTTCGACAAATCCGAAAGTATGGCATACGGAAAAATCTAAATTACGGATGATTCATGATAAGTCTGCGGGAATTCGCAGTGTTCAAATTGCTGGTAGTTGTCCTGAAGAAATGGCCTTTGCCGCTAAAATTAATAGCGAGAACGGTGCGCAAATTATTGATATCAATATGGGGTGCCCAGCAAAAAAGGTTAATAAGAAATTAGCGGGATCGGCGTTATTACGTGAGCCAGCGCAGGTTGAACGAATTGTGCAAGCTGTGGTGCAGGCGGTAGATATTCCGGTCACGTTAAAAATTCGCACTGGTTGGTGTGAAAATAGCCGTAATGGTATTGAAATAGCAAAAATTGCTCAAGATAA
>JAWSUX010000221.1:1019-6841 GCA_033852215.1 Colwellia sp.
GCCGAGTACGATACTATTAAAGCAATTAAACAGTCTGTTTCAATTCCGGTAGTGGCAAATGGTGATATTACGTCACCAGAAAAAGCGCAGCAGGTATTAGATTATACGGGCGTAGATGCGCTTATGATTGGTCGTGGTGCACAAGGTCGTCCTTGGATCTTTAGAGAAATTAATTATTTCTTGGCTACGGGTGAAAAAATGTTAGTACCGTCGTTAACTGAAGTGCAAAGTATTTTACTTAGCCATGTAATGGATCTACATCAGTTTTACGGTGATTTTAAAGGTGTAATGATTGCCCGTAAACATGTGTCTTGGTATGTACAGTCACTTGCTGAAACCTCTGAAGGTTTTAGTCGCGACTTTACGATGGATCAAGGCAAAAGTTTTAGAGCAATTTTTAACGTGTTAGCGTCAACAAGCGAACAGCTTGCTGTGCTAAATCAGTTTTTTGATGATGTTACTACGCGTTTAGCTAGTTAACTTTAATTATCTAAAGTTACCTGAGTTAAGCAAAGTGTCATTATTTAAGTTTTTTATTTTTATTTAACAAAAGAAAGAGTTATATCATATGTTCGAACAAAATGTTTCTTCTCCATTTATTACTGGCGATATTCAAACACAAACTAAAACTTCTCCATTACGCAGCCAAGCTAAAATTGCGATAAACAATTACTTATCGCAATTAAATGGCAACGATGTTGATGATATGTATGACCTTGTTTTAAGCGAAATTGAAGCGCCTATGTTAGAAGAAGTGATGATGTATACACGTGGTAACCAAACCCGTGCAGCTAATTTACTTGGTATTAATCGTGGTACGTTACGTAAAAAATTAAAAAAATACGGTATGAACTAAGCCTGTATTTTTATATAAAGCACCTTAGGGTGCTTTTTTACATTTTGATAGAGCTGTTTTTTCACCTCTACTTGGTACCATTTCGATACCATTAACTCAAACTTTATGTAGTTGTTTAGATTTAAACTCAATGGTTCAATTATCAGAAAAAGTAACGGAGCTGGTGAATGTCAGTGAGTAATTTTTGATAAATAATTGGACGATAGAGCGACAAGATGAGTAACTACTACTAAAAAGGTAAATATATAGATGGATATTCCACGTCCAATTAAACGCGCATTATTAAGTGTTTCAGATAAAACAGGTATTGTTGATTTTGCCCGTCGATTAAGCGACAAAGGTGTTGATTTGCTTTCTACGGGTGGCACAGCAAAATTACTAGCCGAAAATGGTATTCCAGTAACTGAAGTATCTGACTACACAGGTCACCCTGAAATTATGGATGGTCGTGTTAAAACATTACACCCTAAAGTTCATGGTGGAATTTTAGCGCGTCGTGGCACTGATGAAGCGGTAATGATTGAAAACGATATCAGCGCTATTGATATGGTTGTGGTTAATTTGTACCCGTTTGCTAATGCAGTAAGTGATGAAAACTGTAGTTTAGAAAATGCGATTGAAAACATAGATATTGGCGGTCCAACGATGGTGCGCGCTGCAGCTAAAAATCACAAAGACGTAACTATTATTGTTAACGCCAGTGATTATGATCGAGTGTTGTCTGAATTAGACAACAACAATAATTCATTAACCTATAAAACACGTTTTGATTTAGCGATTGCTGCTTACGAGCATACGGCAAGTTACGACGGCATGATTGCAAACTACTTTGGTAAAATGTTACCAGCGTATGGTGAAAAAGATTCTGTCGCTTCATTTGAAAACAAAGTTAAGTTTCCACGTACTTTTAATAGCCAGTTTATTAAAACTCAAGATTTACGTTACGGTGAAAACTCTCATCAAGATGCGGCTTTTTATAAAGAAGCTAACCCTGAAGAAGCGTCAATTTCTACAGCGACACAGTTACAAGGTAAAGCCTTATCTTATAACAACATCGCTGATACTGATGCAGCCTTAGAGTGTGTTAAAGAGTTTAACGAGCCAGCTTGTGTTATCGTTAAACACGCTAACCCATGTGGTGTTGCTATTGGTGATGATATTTTAGCGGCTTATGAAGGTGCTTATAAAACAGATCCTACTTCAGCGTTTGGCGGCATTATCGCCTTTAACCGCGAGTTAGATGCTGATACTGCTGAAGCAATTGTTTCTCGTCAATTTGTTGAAGTAATCATTGCGCCAAGCGTTTCTGATGCTGCAGCACAAATTGTTGCAGCTAAGCCGAACTTACGTTTATTAGAATGTGGCCAGTGGGACAATAAAACTACCGGCTTTAATTTGAAACGTGTTAACGGTGGTTTATTAGTACAAGATACTGACCAAGGTAGTGTTACCAGTGACGACTTAAAAGTTGTGACTAAACGCCAACCGACTGAAGACGAAATGCGTGATTTACAATTTTGCTGGAAAGTAGCTAAATTTGTTAAATCTAACGCCATTGTTTACGTTAAAAATAGCTCAACTATCGGTGTTGGTGCAGGTCAAATGAGCCGCGTATACTCAGCGAAAGTTGCTGGTATTAAAGCTGCGGATGAAAACTTAGAAGTTAAAGGCTCAGTAATGGCCTCTGATGCATTCTTCCCATTCCGTGACGGTTTAGACGCTGCAGCTGAAGCTGGAATTACTGCGGTAATTCAGCCAGGTGGTTCAATGCGTGATGACGAAGTTATTGCCGCAGCAGATGAACATAACATCGCTATGGTGTTTACAGGTATGCGCCATTTCCGCCATTAATCTCGATTCTTGTCGCTGTTAGACACAATTTAGTTGTCGAATGTACTCACTGACTAACGTCAGCTCCGTGCTTTCTTCTATAAATTGAAACTAACAGCTTAAAGCATCCTTTATTAATGATGATATACTTTATCGCTTGATTTTGAATGCTCTAGCTTAAAGGTTGTCTGTTAGGTGATACGAGTAAGTACAAAAAAAAGCAGTGTTGATTTATTTACTTACCAAGAAAATAAGGTTGGAAGTAAAATCAACGCTGCTTGTTTGTTTTAAATTTGTTATATATGTTAGTGATATTTATTAGCTAACTTTACTAGCCAAGGATACTAACTTATGACGATTAAAATGAACCGACTAAAATCAGTACTTGTATCAACAAGTATTGCTGTCGCATTAGGTTGTAGTGCGTTAACAAGTATTGCTATTTCAGCTTATGAACATAGTGGTCATGAACTAAAAATTGATAATGCTCTCATGCAAGCGGTTGCAGGCGATCATCGCTCAGCAAAAAACAAAGCGCGAGATCAATATCGTCATCCAGTAGAAACCCTAACATTTTTTGGTTTTAAATCAAATATGACCGTAGTCGAAATTACGCCAAGCGGTGGTTGGTATACTGAAATTTTAGCACCAGCACTAAAAGGGACCGGTAAGCTTTACGGCGCGCATTACCCAGACACAGGTGAAGATAATTACTACAGTAATTCTCGTAAAAAATTAGTAAAAAAACTAGCGTCGAATGTTATTTTTGATGAAGTAGTCTTAACTGATTTTACCCCACGTAAGCAAAGTGAATTAGCACCGCAAATCAGCGCAGATTTAGTCTTAACCTTTAGAAATTTACATAACTGGAAAGATGCTGGTGTTGAGCAAGTATTTAAAGATGCGTTTAATGCACTTAAACCCGGTGGTGTTTTAGGTGTGGTGGAACATAGATTACCAGTAGGACTCGCTCCTCTGATTGGTGATGGGTATGTATCAGAAACTAAAACCATCATGCAAGCAAAAGCGGCAGGTTTTCGCTTTGTTGCAGCCAGTGAAATTAATGCTAACTCAAAAGATTTAGCCAAATACCCCAAAGGTGTTTGGACTTTGCCGCCAGTATTGCGTCTAGGTGCGACAGATAGAGAAAAATATTTAGCGATAGGCGAAAGCGATCGCATGACATTAAAATTTGTTAAACCTGAATAATCATCTGGTTTAGCTAATCAATAGGAAAGATAAATGAAAGTTTTAGTTATTGGCGGCGGTGGCCGTGAACATGCACTTGCATGGAAAGCCGCACAATCTAGTCAAGTGACTACCGTATTTGTTGCCCCAGGTAATGCAGGCACAGCAACGGAAAATAAATTAGAAAATGTTGCCCTAGATATAAGTGATAACGATGCCTTAGTCGCTTTTGCTAAAAAAGAAGACATTACGTTAACCATTGTAGGCCCAGAGCAACCACTTGTTGATGGTGTTGTCGATGCTTTTCAAGCGGCAGGTTTAGCTATTTTTGGTCCAAGTGCTAAAGCAGCGCAACTCGAAGGCTCAAAATCTTTTACTAAAGACTTTCTTGCTCGTAATCAAATCCCAAGTGGCAGTTACGCTAACTTTACCGAAGTTGAACCAGCACTTGCGTATGTTCGTGCACAAGGCGCCCCTATTGTTGTTAAAGCCGATGGCTTAGCTGCAGGAAAAGGCGTAATAGTTGCTCTTACACTTAAAGAAGCTGAAGACGCTATTACCGATATGTTAGCAGGCAATGCTTTTGGTGATGCTGGTCATCGCGTAGTAATTGAAGAGTTTCTTGAAGGTGAAGAAGCAAGCTTTATCGTAATGGTTGATGGTAAAAATGTTTTACCGATGGCAACAAGCCAAGATCATAAACGTGCATTAAATGGTGATTTAGGTCCAAACACTGGCGGCATGGGCGCCTATTCTCCTGCAGCAGTGGTTACACCTGAAATTCATGATCGCATTATGGCGGAAGTGATTATGCCAACGGTTGAGGGTATGGCAGCCGAGGGTGCCCCATATAGTGGTTTTTTATACGCAGGTTTAATGATTGCAGCTGATGGTACACCAAATGTCATTGAATATAATTGTCGTTTTGGTGATCCTGAAACACAACCTATTATGATGCGTTTACAATCAGATTTAGTTGATCTTTGTTTAGCGGCTACGCGTGGTGAATTAGATCAAGCGACTATTGATTTTGATAAACGTGCAGCTGTTGGTGTTGTACTTGCAGCGCAAGGTTATCCAGCAAGTTATCCTAAAGGTGATGTTATCTCTGGTTTAGATACAAACAACAATGTATTTGCCAAAACATTCCATGCAGGTACTAAGTTAAACGATCAAGGTGAAGTGATTACTAATGGCGGTCGTGTATTATGCGCAACAGCGCTAGGTAACACAGTGACAGAGGCGCAGCAGTTAGCGTACGAGTTACTACATCAAGTGACTTGGCAAGGCGTAGGGTTTAGAACCGATATTGCATATCGTGCTATTGCGCGTGAACAAAAAAATAGTTAAAGATAGCTTTCAGTAATAACTGAAGGATCACCGCAATGATCCTAGTCAGTTTTAACTAAATGATTATTGAAATAACTTTAAAAATCCGACCTTAGTGTCGGATTTTTGTTGAATATAGAAAAATATAACGCTAACGACACGAAATATGTGCGTAAGTTAAGAATAAAAATCGATTATATAATGCTAACTAAAATTGGATGGCTACAAAGATTTCACTCTAGGATCATTAAGGATCGTTCTTTATAGCCCAATATCCAAACTATATGTACGAAAATCACTCGAACAAAAAAATAAATAAAAATAACCCTTGATCAAAAACGAAAACTCTCTAAAATGCGCCACCAGTTCCAAGGGGTTATCTAAAGAACTGTTTTGATAAGTTATCTAGCTCGTATTAACGATATATAGATGACTTAACGTTTTAAAGTAAAGTTTTTAATCGTTTGAAAATAACTTTTAAAAAGATTCAAATAAAACGTTGACATCAAAACTCGGAAGCGTATGATACGCATCCTGCTTCGGGGCAACAGCTTTGAGCAAGGCAAATAACGAATGAGATTATTTGCTGCTTACCTTCTTCTATATAGAACGCAGGTAA
>JAWSUX010000222.1:0-7575 GCA_033852215.1 Colwellia sp.
CGTTAAAAGAGGCTGCGGCTTCTGTAACTGAGCCTTTTAAAAAAGTCGATAGAGAGCCTTTAGAGTCAATGATTTCTTCTTCTTTAGCCTCCGCAGCCAAAACCGAGTCAGAACCAAAGGAAAATAGCATTACAGATAAAAATTTGGATGCCAGTATTGATGTCGCGGAGAATAAAGCGCATAAAGGCGATACTTTAATACCTAGCCAAAAAAGTTCAGCAAACATAGCAAGTGATAAACCCTTACCATGAATACTTCCGCAGCCCCAAGCAGTAGCCTTTTTGATCATTTATTAGAATTAAGAAATCGCTTATTACATGCAATTGTTGGTGTGTTAGTGGTATTTTGTTGCTTAGTCTATTTTGCACAAGACATTTATCAATATCTTGCCCAGCCTTTATTNNNNTCGCCCTTTTTTGCACCGTTTAAACTCACCATAGTTTTATCTGTTTTTATCGCTGTACCCTATGTTTTGTATCAAGTTTGGTCATTTGTTGCCCCTGGCTTATATAAAAACGAAAAACGTTTAATTATCCCTTTAATGTTTGGTTCCACATTATTGTTTTATAGTGGTATAGCTTTCGCTTATTTTGCTGTATTTCCCGTGGTATTTACTTTTTTCACCTCAGTAGCTCCAGAAGGGGTTGTTATTGCTACCGACATTAGTAGTTATCTAGATTTTGTTTTAAAACTATTTTTTGCTTTTGGTATTGCCTTTGAAATACCTATCGCTATTATTTTACTGTGTTGGACCGGTGTCACTACGCCAGATGATTTACGTAAAAAACGGCCTTATGTTGTTGTTGGCGCCTTTGTCATCGGTATGTTATTAACTCCTCCTGATATTATTTCACAAACGATGCTTGCCATACCCATGTTATTGTTATTTGAAGTGGGCATCATTGTTGCCTCGTTTTATCAAAAAGAAGAGCAAGATGTTGAAAAGAGTTAATGATGGTAGAGAGCTTTTTCTACTGATTACTCTCGCTGTGGCCTTTTTATCTTCAGCATTTGCAGCAGGCTCTGTTAACTTAAAAACAGAACGTCTCATCAATGTATAAAAGTGAAACGTTTGAAATAAATTTTTATTGCAAACAGGTCGTAAATAATTAATTCAGTTCAAAGGAAATGGCTTGATAGATATCGGTGTGAATTTAACTAATAAACGCTTTGACAAAGACCGTCGAGAGGTTATTCAGCGCGCGAAAGCGCTTGGTGTTAGTCAGTTGATCATCACAGGTACAAGCACTGAATCAAGTCAGCAAGCCTTAACTCTTTGTCAGGAGTATGAACAAGAATTTCCAAAAATGTTATTTTCTACCGCGGGCGTACATCCCCATGATGCGGATCATGTAAGTGATAATTACTTGGAAACAATTAAACTACTTGCCAGTCAACCAGAAGTCAAAGCTATTGGGGAATGTGGTTTAGATTTTAATCGAAATTTTTCAACGCCAACGCAGCAGAAAAAAGTATTTTCTGAGCAAGTTATATTAGCGGCACAGTTAAATATGCCCTTGTTTTTACATCAACGTGATGCCTTTCAGCCATGGTTTAGTATGTTAGCGCCTTATTTCGATAAAATTCCCGCCATAGTGACACACTGTTTTACTGGCTCGAAAGATGAATTACAGCAATGTTTAGCGGCGAATATGTATATAGGTATAACGGGGTGGTTATGTGACGAACGCAAAGGGCAAGCGTTAAGAGATATTGTCAGTATGATCCCATTAAACCGTTTACTCATTGAAACTGATGCTCCTTATTTAACCCCAAGAACGATTCGACCTAAACCCAAAAGTAGTCGTAACGAGCCGAGTTACTTGCCTTATGTACTTAATGAAATAAGTCATATTACGGGTATTGACCCGAGTGAGTTAGCTTGCCAAACTAGTCTTAATGCGCGTCAGGTATTTGAGTTAAATGAAAGTAACTAATTCTAAAAAATCTACAGTAATATTTCTCTGCTTGAGTATATTGATACTGCCTTCAGTTAGCATCGCTAGTGAATTAGGCGATAAGCAGTTAAGTGATATAAGTTATCAGTGGTTAGCTAGTGGTATGTTGCTTGGGGCAGTAATATTAGCGACGATTAGTTTGTATCTAACTAATCAGTTTCGGCAAAAATATCAGAGAATGCAAAATAAATTGAGGCAGGCACTAGCAGACAGCAGGGCGACGAATTTAGCCTTTAAAGGTTTAGAAATACAGCAGCAAGAAAATCAAGATTTGTTAGAAGAACGAGTACAAGAGCGTACATTAGAGCTTAATATCGCCTTGCAAGAGTTAGAAAGTGCGAATCAAGAGTTAGAGCGGAAAAATGTATTAGATGAACTGACTGGTTTACATAATCGCCGTTTTTATGATCAGAAGATTCAGGCTGAATATCGACGCAGTCGTCGGAATTTAACTTCGTTAAGTTTAGTGATAATTGATATTGACCACTTTAAATCAGTCAATGATACTTATGGTCACTTAGCGGGTGATCAATGCCTTGTTTGGCTAAGCAAACTTATTAAAGAAAGCTTAAAGCGTAGTACCGATAAAGCTTTTAGATATGGTGGTGAAGAGTTTTGTTTAATTTTGCCAGATACTGAACCACAAGGTGCGCTATTGCTAGCAGAGCAATTACGTCAACGTATCAATGAGCAAGCTTTTCTTTATCAAGAAATAGAGATACCACTCACCATAAGCTGCGGCGTTAGCACCTATCAACAAGAAAAAGATATCACAGCAGAAGAATTATTTGCAGGTGCAGATAAGGCATTGTATCAGGCTAAACACAATGGCCGTAATCAAAGTGTGTCACATGCTTTTATCGAAAAATCACTCAGTCTTGACTTGAGCAGTATAGAATAGCTTTTAGAAATAATATTAGGAAAATTTTATGAACCATCAAAGCAATAGCTCTTTTGGGCAGTTCCCTGCTCGTCGTATGCGCCGTATGCGCGTTGATGATAGTACTCGTCGTCTAATGGCAGAGTCACAATTAACAGTGAACGATCTTATTTATCCTGTTTTTGTACTCGAGGGTGAAAATCAACGTGAAGCAATCTCCTCTATGCCCGGTGTTGAGCGTAGGAGCATCGATTTATTACTTGAAGAAGCGCAAGAGCTAGTGGACTTGGGTATTCCCGCCATTGCACTTTTTCCTGTGACACCAAATGATAAAAAATCATTAATGGCAGAAGAAGCTTATAACCCTGAAGGTTTAGCACAGCGAACTGTTCGCGCATTAAAAGCTAAATTTCCACAATTATCCGTAATCACCGATGTGGCACTTGATCCCTTTACGACGCATGGACAAGATGGCATTTTAAGTGACAGTGATGATAACAAGGCGGGAAAAATAGGTTATGTTGTTAATGATGTCACTACGAGTATTTTAGTCAAACAAGCTTTGTCTCATGCTGAGTCGGGTGCCGATATTGTTGCTCCATCAGATATGATGGACGGACGTGTAGGTGCTATTCGTCAAGCGTTAGAAGAAAGTGGCTTTGTTAATACTAAAATTCTCGCTTATTCAGCTAAATATGCCTCAAATTATTACGGGCCGTTTAGAGATGCAGTTGGTTCAGCGGGTAATATAAAAGGTGGTAACAAGCATAACTATCAAATGGATCCTGCTAATAGTAATGAAGCTATGCATGAAGTTGCTCAAGATATTGCAGAAGGGGCTGATATGGTAATGGTTAAGCCAGGTATGCCATATCTAGATATAGTGCGCCGCGTTAAAGATACCTTTCAAGTGCCAACCTATGCTTATCAAGTCAGTGGCGAGTACGCCATGCACATGGCAGCAATTCAAAATGGTTGGTTGGCAGAAAAACCCTGTGTTATGGAAGGCCTATTAGCATTTAAGCGTGCAGGCGCTGACGGTATATTAACTTATTTTGCTAAACAAGTTGCGCGTTGGATAAAAGAAGACGCCCGTTAAGTTAAATCGTTTTTATTTATTAAAAATCAAGGCGCAGCTAAATCTGCGCCTATCATAACGATTACGACAACAACGGCTTTTTATGTCTCTTCAGTAATAGTTTAAAACTGCTTGCTTCGTAAAACTTTCTGGCATGAAGGTCTACGCATTATCTGTGCTAAGTACTTTTCAATAATAGGGTAATCAGGTAGTAAATTGTAACCTACGGGTAAACCTGATAAATAGGCAAGCATAGGACAAAGCAGCGCATCAGCAATAGTGAAATTATCACTTGCCAGCATACCGTTATTGCTTTCTAAATATTGTGCAACGATACTGAGCGCTTTTGCTACTTGTGGTTGTGCTTTTTTGACCTCTTCAATACGTACAGTACCATCTTCACCTTTAGGGAAGGCAAACTCTATAAAATAATCACGCAATAATACTTTATCTATATCGATTGATATGAGAGCGCATAAGGCGTCATGGCGGGCTTTATCCTCTGGATTATTTGGTTGTAGCTGTATATCACTCTTTTCGTTGAAATGAGTATCTAAGTACCGACAAATACTAGCCGTTTCAGGCAAGATTAACCCATCACTTAAAAGTACAGGGAACTTGCCAAAAGGGTGTAAGTTGAAGTGCTGTTCACTTTTATATTTAACTTCAGAGCCATTGACTTCAAAACCAGTAGTATAGGATATCTGTTTTTCTTCACACACCAACATTACAGTGCGAACAAAATTTGAAAAACTTGGGCCATAAATGTGTACAGAATTTGTTTTCATTTCTTTCTCCATAATTAACAAGACTGTGACTAATGTAAATCAACTTAAAATATGTTCAAGAACATATTTTAAAATCATGAAATACTGTTGTTATATTTTACTGTTAAAGAAAGAGTAACTGATGGCTTGGCAAAAAAAACATAAAGAAGAATCGAAAGAGAAAATACTACAAAGTGCAGCAATGCTTTTCACTCACCATGGCTTTGAAAAAATATCCATTGATGAAATCATGCAAAAAGCTGAATTAACACGGGGTGCTTTTTATAGTCACTTTAGCTCTAAAAGTGATTTATATGCGCAAGCTATTACTAAAGCAGCAAAAATTGCACAACAGCAAAAAACGATAAAGCAGCCACAGAATATCGCAGAATTTGCTCAGTTATATTTAACTAGTCAACATAGAGATGATCAGTGCCAGCAGGCATGTCCATTAGCTTTTCTTGTTTCTGATATTAGTCAACAAAATGAACAAGTAAAAAATACCTATACTAAAGTTTTTAATCACTTTGTTACGCAGGTGGAAAAACAAAGTAAAAATAGAGAGCAAGCCTTGCAAAATACAGTGTTAATGATTGGGGGGCTTGCACTCAGCAGAGCGCTTAATGATAGCGAATTTAGTGATGAGTTATTACAAGCATGCCAAAATGGACTCGTGCCATTAGCAGAGTAAAAGTGTTAAAATATTGCATAGTTACCTTCACTGAAAACTGTTATTAATTTGATTGTTATTATTAGGTTTTTGATAAGTAAACTGGAGCCTATTATTAACAGAGTAAAAGGGTTTTATCATGTCTGAATATTTTTCAACCTTAACTTGGCAGCGAGATGAGAAAAAGGTTAGTGACAATGCGTTTCTTGCCGGAGAATATAGTCGTGGCCACCTGTGGGCATTTGATGGCGGTGCAAAAATAAAAGCGTCATCATCACCACATATAGTGCCATTACCATACTCCATAGAAGAAAATGTAGATCCAGAAGAAGCTTTTATTGCCTCACTATCAAGCTGTCACATGCTATTTTTTCTTTCTGTCGCCGTGAAACATCGTTTGGTGGTTAAAGAGTATGTTGATAATGCCGTTGGTGTAATGGAAAAAAATAGTGAGGGAAAAGTGGCGATGACTAAAATCACGCTGAGACCGAAAGTAATTTTTTCTACTACTAAAAAAATTAACCTAACTCAACTAGAAAAAATGCATCATCAAGCACATGAACTTTGTTTTATTGCTAACTCGATTACAGCTGAGGTAGTTACTGAAATTATCACTTAGCCTACATGATAAATATAGGAGTATTAAATGGAAATAGTACTTGTGCGACATGGCAAACCAACAGCAGCAATCATTGGGGAGAGTGGAGTGAAATTATCGGCTGCAGGTTATGGCCGTTGGGTTCGAAGTTATAATCAGGCTGATGTTGATAAAAGCAGTAGGCCAGAGAAAAATAGCGCGCAGTTGTTTCCTGAGCACTATGTGGTCGCTAGCGATTTAAAGCGAGCGGTGCAGTCAGCACAGCTATATATGGATAAGCTGCCTGCTCAGCAGTGGCCAATTTTACGAGAAATGCATATACCGCGTTATAAGCTACCATGCCAATTAAAAGCATATTCATGGCTATTACTAACTCGTATTTTATGGATGCTTGGACTTTCAAAAGGCATCAGCACAAGAGTTGAGTCATTTAAAGCCGCAAAACAACGTGCTAAGCAAGCAGCACAGCAACTGCAGAATTTAGCGGAAGAGCAACACAATGTTATTGCGTTTGGTCATGGTTTTAGTAACCGATACATTCGTAAAGAGTTAATTAAATTAGGTTGGAAATTACGCGGCAAGAGCAATGATTTTTGGGGGCTGACGTGTTTGGAAAGGCTATAGGCAGATTAATGAGGTATTATGCATGAAGTAGCGGTCTTTATTAGTTAACCAATCGCGCGTCAGGTAATAATTGACTTAACAAACCTTCACGCAGAGCACCTGTCGATAGTTGCATGTTTTCTATTGCTAGTTCATCAAATAACGCAATTAAAATGCTTAAACCGCTAGCCAATACCGCAGTTCTATCACAGCGAAGACCACCTATAGTGATATTATCAATGGTTTTACAATCAATGAGTTTTTCTTTTACTTCTTGTAAAAATGCTAAAGTGATGATGGCAGGCCTTTGCTGAAAGGTTAAAATTTCTGCCATTGCCTGCATAGTACCTGAGCTGCCTAATGCCTGTTGCCAACCTAATATTTTAAATGCTCTGCTTATGCTTTTTATTTCAATACCTGCGGCAACAATACATTGTGTAAAGTTGTCTTCAGACAGCAGACCGTCAGAAAAATATTGATTAATAAAACTGACACAACCTATGTTAAGACTTATTACTTTTTTAGCTACGTTAGTGTCACCAATAATAATTTCAGTACTCGCGCCGCCAATATCAAGAACTAGACGGGTAATACTTTTAGTTGAATCAACTGTTCTTTTTCCATCAGTATAAACAACACCAGCATAAATAGTATTAGCTTCTTGTTCACCACTGAGCAGCTGGATTTTTTGCGGTAAGATAGTATTGGCTTGTTTAATAAAATCATTATTATTTTGAGCAATACGCAGTGCTGCGGTAGCAACAATAATAATGTTTTTATTCGGAATTGTAGCAAGGTGTTGAGAAAAAATTTTCAGACAAGCTAAACCACGATTAATTGCATCATCTGTGAGTTGGTTATCGCAGGTTAACCCTGCTGCTAAACGTACTTTTTGTTTAACTTTATTAATAACTTTTAGCGAGGTGTTGTCTGTGAGTCGGCTAATGGCTAAATGGAAGCTATTAGAGCCTAAGTCTACCACGGCATAATGTTGTTCATCATACTTAGGGATAGTCTTCGG
>JAWSUX010000223.1:0-863 GCA_033852215.1 Colwellia sp.
ACATACCGATGACAAAGGCGCCCACAACAACATAAGGCCGTTTATTACGTAAATCATCAGGCGTAGTAACACCTGTCCAGCACATTAAAATAATGGCGATAGGTATTTCAAAGGCAATACCAAAAGCAAAAAATAACTTTAAAACAAAATCTAGATAACTACTAATGTCGGTAGCAATAACAACCCCTTCTGGAGCTACTGAGGTGAAAAAAGTAAATACCACGGGAAATACAGCAAAATAAGCGAAAGCTATACCGCCATAAAATAATAAGGTGGAACCAAACATTAAAGGGATAATTAAACGTTTTTCGTTTTTATATAAGCCAGGGGCAACAAATGACCAAACTTGATACAAAACATAGGGTACAGCGATAAAAACAGATAAAACGATCGTGAGTTTAAACGGTGCAAAAAAAGGCGATGCTACGTCAGTTGCTATCATTTGTGAGCCTGCCGGCATCGCAGCTAATAAAGGCTGGGCAAGATATTGATAAATGTCTTGTGCAAAATAGACTAAGCAACAAAATACCACTAACACACCAACAATTGCATGTAATAAGCGGTTTCTTAATTCCAATAAATGATCAAAAAGGCTACTACTTGGGGCTGCGGATGTATTCATGGTAAGGGTTTATCACTTGCTATGTTTGCTGAAATTTTTTGGTTTGGTATTAAAGTATCGCCTTTATGCGCTTTATTCTCCACGACATCAATACTGGCATCCAAATTTTTATCTGTAATGCTATTTTCCTTAGACTCTGCTTTAGCAGCCGAGGCTAAAGAAGAAGAAATCATTGACTCTAAAGGCTCTCTATCGACTTTTTTAAAAGGCTCAGTTACCGAAGCCGCAGCCTCTTTTAACG
>JAWSUX010000224.1:0-8575 GCA_033852215.1 Colwellia sp.
TGAATTACAATTAATTACATGTGTTTTATGCTTGATTTACAAGGGCTGTTTTCAAGTAATATTTGGCTAAAATAATTCCAAGGAGAGGGTATGAAAATACAACTCTGCATAAAAATACGACTTATTTCGTATCTAACAACAATAAAGGTAAAAACTTTTTTGCCTTTATTTACCGTGCTTATTGCTTCAAATTTATTCTTATATGCCAATGCTGGAACCTTAGAACAAGCCAAGCAATTACATGACCGATTAACGGGCATTCCCGCATCAGAAAATACCTTAATAAGCATGGTGGCCTTACTTGATGAAAATAAGCCGATTGAAGCTGCTTATAAAGCAATGGAAACACCGGCATTTTATTCCACAACATTGAAGTTATTTGCTACGCCATGGACCAATGTTGAGCAAGATGTTTTCGCGCCATTGAATGATTACAGCGCAACGGTAATTGGTGCCATTAGAGATGACGTTGATTTTAGAGAGATTTTACAAGCAGACATGGTTTATGTTGGCGACCAAAACTTAAATTTGCCAGCCTACAGTGCTAATAATAATGACCACTATCAAGCACTCGAAGATCAATTTATTGATTTATCAACAGGTTTAGTGCGTACAACACAATCAAGTTTAAGTGGCCTACCTGCCAATGCAACCGCCGGTATATTAACAAGCAGAGCGGCAGCAAAAGAATTTTTCTATTTAGGCACTAATAGAGCAATGCTCAGATTTACCTTAATGAATCATTTATGTACTGATTTAGAGCCATTAAAAGACAATACCCGCTCACCCGATCGTATTCGCCAAGATGTTAGTAGAAGCCCCGGTGGTGATAGTCGGTTGTTTATCAATAACTGTTTGAGCTGCCATAGCGGTATGGACCCCTTAGCGCAGGCTTTTGCTTATTACGAATATGAATTTGATGCTGATGCCGACCCAACAGGTGAAACGGGATCTATTGCATATAATCAAACGGGTGAAATTGATGCGACCACGGGAACACGTGTTCAAGGTAAATATCATAATAATTCGACGACCTTTCCTTTTGGTTTCATTACTAAAGATGATCAATGGCAAAACTACTGGCGCGAAGGCGTTAATCAAAAATTGGGTTGGGATGAAAACTTACCAGGTAACGGCATCGGTGCTAAATCTTTAGGACAAGAGCTTGCCAATAGCCAAGCATTTGCTCAATGCCAAGTAAAAAAAGTATTTAATACACTGTGCCTACGTGATGCTGAAAGCACGGCAGATTTATTACAAATCAGCACGACAACAGCCTCGTTTAAGCAGAGTAACTATCAGCTTAAACGTGTATTTGCTGAAGTTGGCGCATATTGTATGGGAGAGTAAAGGTGAAAAAATTCGCGAGTACATACCTGACTACAAATTTACCTAAAGAGCTAACTAAATACCTAACAACCCTCTTTCTGATATTAACAGTAACAGCGTGTGGCGGTGGTGATGTCGAATCGAATCCTCCGACACAGCAAGCGCCAGAATCAGCTGAATATACCGGACCTGCTCCCGCAACAGAAGATATTCAAAAATATAAAACCGCGCTATGGGACAATATTTCAACCGAAGATAAATGTGGTGGTTGTCATACCGAAGGTGAACAAGCGCCTTACTTTGCCAGTAGAAACAATGTTAATGATGCGTATGCTGCAACGAACCCACTGGTTAGCTTAATAGATCCAGGCTCATCTCGCTTAGTAGAAAAAGTAGCGGGTGGACATAACTGTTGGTTAGCTAGCGATAGTGCTTGTGGTGAAACCATGGAGCAATGGATCAAGTTATGGTCAGACGATAGAGTTAATGTCGTTAATACCATCGAACTATCTGCTCCCGTTATTCGAGAGCCAGGAGCCAGTAAGAACTTTCCCATTAATAGCGCGCTATTTAACGAACATCTCTACCCTCTCGTTAACCAATATTGTAGCGATTGTCATAATGAATCAGCTGATTTTGCACAATCACCATTTTTTGCCAGTAGCGATCTTGAACAGGCGTATGAAGCCGCTAAAAAAGTAATTAACTTGGACGATCCTTCGCAATCAAGACTCGTTATACGCTTAGGCAATGAGTTTCATAACTGTTGGAGTAATTGCCAAAGTGATAGCACCGACATGTTAAACGCTATTACAGCATTAAGTGATGAAATCGACGTTGATGAGATTTCATCTGACATGGTGATATCTAAATCATTACGTTTAACTGATGGCATCACTGCTTCAAGTGGTGGCCGTTTTGAGTCAGACATTATTGCGTTATATCAGTTTAAGACGGGCGAAGGCAATATTGCCTATGATACCTCGGGTATTGCTCCTGCTGCTAATCTCACCTTAACAGGGGATATCGAATGGTTGGGTAGTTGGGGATTATCTTTCACGCAAGGTAAAGCGCAAGCAAGTACCGCAACCAGCAAAAAATTTCATGATTTAATTACCTCTACCGGTGAATTTTCTGTCGAGGCATGGCTTACGCCCAATAACGTAGTGCAAGAAGGGCCTGCACGCATTATTACTTATTCTGCTGGTGATAATGATCGCAACTTCATGTTAGGGCAAACGCAATATAACTATGACTTTTCATTACGCACACAAACATCAAATGCTAATGGCGATCCTGCGTTAAGTACCCCTGATGCCGATGAAGTACTGCAAGCAACCTTGCAACATGTCGTTATTACTTACAATGCCACAACAGGTCGACGCCTCTACGTTAATGGTAATTTAATTGACGCTACTGACGAAAACATTGCTGCGTTGGCCTCTTGGGATGACAGCTTTGCCTTGATTCTAGGTCAAGAAGCGTCGAACCAACATACATGGCAAGGCGATATACGTTTACTCGCGATTTATAACCGAGCTTTAGCACCTGAGCACATCCAACAAAACTATGATGTTGGTGTTGGCGAAAAATTCTTTTTATTATTTTCGGTCAGCGAGCTAATTGATTTAGCCAATACCTACGTTATGTTTGAAGTCAGCCAATATGACAACTACAGCTATCTATTTAACAATGCAGCCTTAGTCAATATCGACGGTACTCCCGTATCAACTTCTTTTAGCTTAAAAGGTTTACGCATTGGCTTAAACGGTAAAGAAAGCGCTCAAGGTCAAGCTTATGAGAATGTTGACCTGTCAATTAGCAGCGGGCAGGATCTAACAGAACCACTCGATATTTCGACTTTAGGGACCATTATTGGCCTTGAGAAAGGAGCGAGTCAGGATGAGTTTTTCTTAACCTTTGAACAAATCGGTGAGCATAACAACGTAACGGTTCCAGGGCAATTCACCACACCAGATGAAGTACCCGCAACCACGATAAGTGCACAAATTGGTATTAGAAATTTTGCTGAAATTAACCACAGTATGAGTGCATTAACCGGTGTAACTCAGGACAAGGCTAAGGTTGCTACTACTTACCAATTAGTTAAACGTCAATTACCTAGTATTGAAAATATTGAGACCTTTATCTCAGCACAGCAAATGGGCGTTACCCAACTGGCCATTGCTTATTGTGATACCGCGATTGAGGATAGCAACTTAGCTAACACGTGGTTTCCTGATATTGATTTCACCCAACCACCTAATATTGCTTTAAGTGATAGCCAACGAACAAATTTATTAACGCCGCTATTAACACAATTAATACCACTCAACGTAGCAACCCAGCCTGACAATATCCAAGTGTATAACGAGCTCGATAGTTTAATTACTCGACTGTCGGTTTGTGATGGCGAGTGTACCAACGAGCGAACAAAAACAATCGCGAAAGCCAGTTGTGCTGCCGTACTTGCCAGTGCAGTGATGCTAGTACAGTGATGTCAACACAACTTGTATATACAAATAAATATATTACTAAAAAAACAGCAATGACAATGCGAAATAAAGGATAAGAAAATGACTAAATCGAAACACTTACACCCAGACAGTCCTTTATTGTTTCCTGATCATAGAAAACCGATGACACGACGTGATTTTATTTCAACAGGTTTACGTACAGGTGGGCATGCCGTTGCTGGTTTATCCCTGTTTAGCTTATTTGCCAATCCTAATAAAGCAAGTGCAGCGCTTTCGCCTGATTTGGAAGCATTAAGATCGTCATGTGGTATTAACGTGCAAGGTGCAGGTAAAATTCCTTTTATCAGCTTTGACTTGGCTGGTGGCGCTAACATTGCAGGCTCTAATGTATTAGTGGGCGGCGCAGGCGGCCAACAAGACTTCCTATCAACCGCAGGTTACAACAAACTTGGCTTACCTGGCGATATGACACCGTCAATTGCCAGCCCAGATACTGGTTTATCTGACTTTGTTAATACCGAACTCGGTTTAGCCTTTCATTCCGACTCGGCATTTTTACGTGGTATTCTAGAGAAAACTTCACCAGAAACACGAGCTCTAATTAATGGTGCTGTAATACCCTCTCGTTCAGATAATGATACCGCTAACAATCCACACAACCCAATGTACGCTATTGCTGCCGCGGGTGCCGATGGTTCATTAATGCCTTTAACTGGCTCACGTAATACTGATTCTGGTGGCAATTCAATGCCAGCAGCAAATTTCATCGATTTAAGTAAACGACCAACCAAAATTGATCGCCCCTCAGATGTTACTGGCTTAGTGGATGTCGGTGATTTGTTTAACTTACTTTCGCAGCGTGATGCAGTGGCGGTAATGGAAAGCATACAACGAATCAGCGCGCAAAAAATGGCGTCAGTTAACAGCCAAGTAACCCGTGATGATGTTATTAAAGATTTAGTGAATTGTGGTTATGTTAAAAGTGCGGATCTAGCCGACCGTTTTGGTGATCCATCAACACTAAACCCACTGTTAGACCCTGACATTGTTGGTCCCGGTGGAATATTCACTTTAAATGAATTTGATTCAGAATCAGAATTTCAAAAAACAGCTTCTATCATGAAGTTAGTGGTTAATGGCTTCTCGGGTGCTGGCACGGTAACCATGGGTGGCTTTGATTACCATACTGGCGAACGTGGCACGGGCGAGTTAAGAGATTTACGCGCGGGCCGTTGCATGGGCGCATGTTTAGAATATGCCGCACGCCGTAATATGCCATTGATGATGTATGTATTTAGTGATGGCTCTGTTGCCAGTAATGGTCGTATTGATGATTCAGCTGAAGGACGAGGTAAAGGTGAATGGACTGGTGATAATTCATCAACTGGTGCGTCATTCTTTTTAGTCTTTAACCCGTCGGCTCGACCTCAACTAATGGGCGGAAATGCCGAACAAATGGCAAGGCAACAACAACTTGGCTTTATGCGTCCAGATGCTTCGGTAGATACAGCATCGGCGCCATCAGCGAATAACGTTAACTTGTTAGTAGAGACGGTATTACTAAACTACATGGCATTACACGGTGAACAAGGACAATTTAGTGCAGTAGCACCACGACAAGGTTTAGGTAACGCGACCATGTTAGACTCGCTCACCGCGTTTCAACCGATAGTCTAGTTAAAGCGAGTCAGGTTAGTTACTGCGGCTGTAAGCCCTTGGACATATGCAGGGTTTGTTGGTTATCTATAATAATGGCTTCATATTCAGGTAATTGATCAATAAATGCCATGCCTTCTTTTAACCCTTTGACAAACACCGTCGTAGACAGTGCATCAACAAAAGTCGCATCTTTGCCAATAATAGAAACGCTGACGACTTTTCTGGCCGAATCACCTGTTTTAGGGTTAATAATATGATGATAACGCACACCTTCTTCAATGAAATACCGCTCATAATCACCGGATGTAGAAATGGCTTCATCACTTAACGGTAATTGTACTGCGGTTTTATCTTCCGCTCGTGGGTGTTTAATACCAACATACCAAGGGCGACCTCGGCGATCACCTAATAATCCAGTATCACCACCAGCACTCACCAAGGCATGCTTTATTCCTGCTGACTTGAGTAATGCAATGCATTGTTTCACCGCATACCCTTTAGCAATGCCACCTAAATCTATTTTTACATCAGGGTGAGTAAAGTGAACGGTTAACTTTTCACCATCTAAAATAATAGTGCGGTAATCTATCGCTTGCAGTGCACTTTGAATGGATGCCTGATCAGGTCTTTGTTTTTTTCGATAGTCATACTGATAACCAACCGATGCATAGGTGATATCAAAAGCGCCATCACTCAACTCTGCTATTTGCTGCGACTGATATAATAATTCGAATAATTCACGACTAACAATAACCTTTTCACTACCCGCCTTGTTATTAACTCGGCTTAATTCGCTCGTTTTTTTATAAGGGCTCATCGCCTTATCAATACGATGCATTTCTTGTTGCACTAACGTAATTAATTGCGCTGAAGTGTTGCCGTTTTGTTTAGGTTTATCCAACCAAAACTCAACATGCGCTTGAGTACCCATGACCTGAAAACTATTGTTAATCCATTGTGCCGATGCCGTATTAGCCAATAAATAAAGTAATGTAGGAAGTAGAATACGCTTGAACATCAATAGTTGAACTCTTTCTCAGTGTGATGCATAAGATAACATTTATTTAATAAACAAGTCAGCGCAACAATTTTTATTTATTGAGCAATCAGACGACAACTATTAATTGATGAACGACAAACAATCTCTTTTTTAGCTAAACAAGAAAGAAATAAAGCAATCTGTGCACTCGCGGGATCCTGTTGTTGTATCTGTTCAACCGCTTATTCATTCAAAGATTCATGCTTCCCAATGTTATGCGATAGGACAAGCGCATATAGCGCGTTTGGGTGACCAATGTTTAAAGGTATTTCTAGTTCGTAACTCATCTGGAGCATGGGTAAAAAACCATAGATAGATATATGTCTCCGTTAATTCCTTTATTGCTTTTATATTGTCATTCCATAATAAAAAATCAATATAATCGAAATAACCGAAATAAAGAAGTTAGTGCTCATAAAAGCCACTTCAATTAACAGATAGTGTAATTTCTTTATGTCGCTATCACTCCTGAGCTTTATATAGTATTCCAGTGAGGAAATTATCGATGAAAGAAAACCGCCAGTAGAAATGATGAATAACGAAAAAAAGTACCCTACGGCGCCTCTAGCGCCTTCACTTAATCCTAGGTTTTTCATTGAGTTTAGGCTAACAAATCCTTCCGACATAAAATAGCCACAAATAACCGTTAGAAAGTACATAAGCACTATAGTATTAAAAAGTTTTTCTTTTGTTAACGTCATAATTATTTACCTGGTAAAGAAGAGCGCAATACTTCCGCGGCACCATAGAAAAATCTATCCCCATGAGTACCGTCCGAGGCCCAACCAGCCCATACAGCCCATACAGCCCCTATTGCAGCACAACCCATTGCTAAAGGGGTTTTCGCCGATGCTTTGAGCAAGTGCTGCTGCTCCGGCTGGTATCAATAGTTCAGGACATCCAATAATTTTACTAATATACAATACATTACCTAAATAGCTTTGCCAAATACAGACGAGGATAGATATTGCATTTTTCTATGAGCTGATTAAGTTAATCTAGCGTGTAAAACGACAAACCAATTAATTTTAACCACACGAATACCAGCGAGATTCTGTTTAGAAACAAAGTTTGGGTGTCCTAATATTTTTAGATACTTTATTTTGTTATCATGATATCTCTGGCTTAGGGATAATATATCGTTTGACATTATACATTCTGTAAATATCAGGAATTAGGTGGGATCAGTGAAGAAGATCACAGAAAAATTAAAGACGTTACCAAGGATACTGGCACTGGTTGTGGCTGCGGGGTTTACAACTGGTGTGGCCGCGGGCGAATGGCACCCGGAGGCGGTTATCGGCGGCAAGCTACGCGCTCTTGTTTATGTTCCCACTAGTGAGCCTAAACTGGCGGGTAAGCGTGCGCTTATGGTTAGCCTGCATGGTTGCCGCCAAACTAACCAAGAGTTTAAAATCGGCGCCAACTGGCAGACGCAAGCCGATAAATACGGCATGGTTGTCGTCCTGCCTCAATCATCGTCGGAAGGTCCCGGTGGTGGTGCCGGTTGTTGGCACTTTCATATCGGTATGAAGGCTAAGCGCAGCAGCAGCGATGCGAAATACCTGCTCGACCTAGTCAGCACCATGCTGGCGGATCCTTCTCTCAATCTGGATCCCGCTCAGGTATATTTGACCGGCCTGTCTTCAGGCGGCGGCATGAGTAATCTGCTGGGCTGTTTGGCACCCGATATATTTGCCGGCATCGGAGCCAATGCTGGTCCTGGCCTAGGTTATGATAGGAAGCCTGCCAGCCTTATTGAGCCGAATATCCCAGCTGCTCGGGTAGCTGAAAACTGTCAATTGCTCGCGGGTCCCCATAAATCTTATTTTTCTACTCAACTCTACAGTGCAATCGCAGGCTCTGCCGATGTTAGGGTTAGTCCCAACTGGACCCGTATCAATGTGGGTGCTTTGGTGGCTGTCTATAACACTAATACCACCCTTAAAAACTGTGCGATTAACTCGCTGGCAGGCAGCGGGAAATTGACCACCTGGTGTGATATGCAAGGTCCGCGGGCGTCTAAAATTATTGTCGATGGCATGGGCCATATGTGGCCGGCTGGCGCTGG
>JAWSUX010000225.1:0-7126 GCA_033852215.1 Colwellia sp.
TTTTAATGCGATTGCCCTATAATGTAAGAACCTCGACGGGATCCTGGGTGCAAATAATATTATTATACCCAGTATTCTTTAGTAGTTTATCTATTAACTTTAGATTGGCTAACTCATCATCCACAACCAGTATGCAAGCGTATTTTAAGTTAGATTCTAAAATATTTATATTTTCATTCATTCATTCAGTCACATGTACTGTTTAATATTATTTATTAAGTGTAGTTGTCAATAAATAATTTACCTATCTAATGTACTCATTTTCAGCTCTATCTTGACCACTTCACTACTTAGCTATTGGTAGTGTGATCCAAAAAGTACTACCTATGCCGACATTACTTGTAAAACCAATGTCACCATTCATTAGTTCAATCAATTTTTTAGTAATAACTAAACCTATACCGCTGCCTTCAACCTCAGTGCTTTCTGCCCCAAGCCTTTCAAATGCAGTAAAAAGTTTATCTTGTTTTACTTTAGTTAAGCCTAGCCCTGTATCCATGATAGAAATTTTAACTCGTTCATTACCTTCAGTGCTTACATCTATAATTATATTACCTTGGTGTTTATTATATTTAACTGCGTTTCCTAACAAATTCAACAACACTTGTTTAAGCCTGACTTTATCTGCTTTAATTAATAATTTAACATCCAGCATGCTGTTAATATTAATAACTGATGTTTGAAACGTTGTAGATAATTCAATTTCTTTATTTTGAAGTAAAGGGGTAATTAATTGAATGCAATCTATAATAACGTCTGAAAATGAGATGTTTTCAATAAAAATATCAACTTCACCGGCCTCTATTCTAGCTAAATTTAAAATTTCATTTATCAGGCCTAATAAATGTTGGCCCGCTTTTAATACTTCGTCGACATTTTCTTGTTGGTCATTAGATAGAGGATCTCGAGTATCTAGTTGTAGTAATTGTGAAAATCCAAGAATTGCATTTAATGGCGTTCGTAACTCATGACTCATACTTGACAGGAACTGTGATTTAGCATTATTAGCACTCTCGGCTTCTTCTTTTGCTTCAAGCAATTCCTTTTTTTGTTGGCTTTCTTTATCAGATAAGTTTTTAGCGTATAACATTGCACCATAGGTTATATTGAAGGGTCGTAAAAAGTTCTCGGTCTCTTTATCATAATCTTCTTGTCCATTAGCAACACCATACATGCCTATTAACTTGTCACCATAATAAATAGGTACCCCTAAAAACTTATTTAGTGCTGGGTGAGCATTAGGGGGGTCATCTGCTCTAGGGTTTACCGCTACCTCGTTACTTATTATAGACTCACCTGAGACCAATACTTTTCCATACAATGTATTTAAGTCACGAAATTCAAGCCCTTCTTTCTTCATTCGGTCATATAATTCACGCGTTTTCTTATCCCAAGCAATATTAGTTATCGCATGAACGTGTAAATAAGGAGTATTGCTGTCATCATAAAGTACTTCTCCCATAAAACCATATTCACTTTCTGTTACCTCCAGTAATATATCCAACATCTCGTTCATAGACATGCTAGTTGAACCTGAAGCGACAAAATTAGCACTCGTTTTATGTAATGTATCAAGCAATAATCTCAGCTTTGTTTCACGCTTTTGATTAATAACCCGTTCACTTACATCTTTAAAAGTGACAACAGCACCAACTATTTTACTTTTTTGTTCTACAGGAGTACTAATGTATTCTACGGGTAAAGCTTGCCCGTTTTTCGTCCATAAAACCTCATTATATTCGGTCTGAATTTCTCCATCACTTAACGTCAACTGTACAGGGCATTTATCACGAGGGTAATAAGAGCTGTCAGCAAAAGAGTGATGAATTACATCATGCATATTACGGCCGATGAGCTCATCTAAAGTATAGCCCAACATTTGGCATGCAGCGGGGTTAACAAAGGTAGCACAGCCATTATTATCCATACCGTATATACCTTCACCCACAGATTCTAACAGCAACAAATTAAGTTCTTGACTATCATTTAATAGTTTTTCGCTTTCTATACGTTCAGTAATATCTTGTACAACACCTAACATTCGTAAGGGCTCACCTTGTTCACTACGTAAAACATCACCTTTTTCATGTAGCCAATGAATGCTGCCATCTTGCCATACTACACGGTGCTCTATATCGTAAGCATCCCCAGACTCAACACAACGCGTCACCGCTATTTGTACTGCCTCCCTATCTTCAGGGTGTACCGCGCGAATAAAATTATTATAGGTTGTCTCTACTTTTTCATTTTTATAACCAAATAAGGCTGCAATTTTATCTGACCAAAATAACGTTCCTGTTGTAATGTTCCAATCCCAAGTGCCTATATTTGCATACTCTTGACTACGATTTAGTCTTTCTCCTGTTTCTTTAAATGTTGTTACATCAGTACGAATTGAAATATATTTGTAAGGATAACCTTTGTCATTAGTACAGGGTACAATGGTAGACTGTACCCAGTATTCCTCGCCATTTTTACGATAATTACATATCACTCCTTGCCAAACATTTCCTTTAGAAATAGTTTGCCATAAGTTTTTATAAAACGCTTTTGAATGAACTTTAGACTTAAGTAAACGATGATTTTGTCCAATTAACTCTTGTCGATTAAAGCCACTTATTTCACAAAACTTATCATTTACCGAAAGGATATTACCCTTAACATCGGTAACACTAACAATTGAATGATGGTTTAGCGCAATATTTTTAAAGTTAGATTCGGCATATATGAATTTTCGTTCTTCTTTTATAAAGGTTATTTGTCTTGCTTGTTCTATTTTTTTTATAGCGATACTTGAAAGGGCTTGTTCTTCTATCTGGATATAATCATTTTTTATAGTACTTTCCTTCAACACATTAGATGGTTGATAGCTAAAGACACCTTCAGATCCAACGGTAAAGATAGGAATGTTTTTCCAACGATTATCTTGATTTATAATCGCTGCTAGCGTTGCTACTGTATAGGGTGCTGATACGGCATGAATAATAACAACATTAGGTACAAAATATAACATTTCACCATTGAGTTTTTCAAGTGCTAGGAGCAGCTTAACTTCTATTGATAACGTTTCTAATGGTGCGTAGTATCTGGCGCATGATTTTTCATCATCCGTTATAAATAGCGCCTTATATTGAGTATTAACAGAGGTGCTTTCAAGTGTATTAATTGATTGTATTAATGATATAAGATCTAACGGTTTACTAAAAAAATGACTTCCTCCCATATTTAGTGCAGACGTTCTCGTTTCTATGTCGCAAGTGGAAGATAGAAAATAGATCTGTGTTGCAATGTTTGTTTTCGTCGACACGTCATTCAGTGTATTGACAATTTCATAATTTACTTCATATCCAATGTCCATATCAAGAATGAGAATAAAGGGGGATTTTTTCTTTATAGCCGCTTTCAGCTCCACTGAAGAATAATATTGGTTTATTTGGTAAGCGGTAGGAATAATCTCATTATTTATTTTTTTTCTTAGATCTTCATCTTCAACCATCATGAATATTGACAAAATTACTCCTCAGCGAAAATTATAGTCAGTATCGTAGCACCATACTCTCAAATTATTTATCGGCTAAATTTATGCAGTTAAACTCAACAAAAGTGATATCGTCATTTTGCTTGTTATCACCAGAAAAGTTATCTAAATCATTTATTACCTCGTCAAAACGATTTTTTTTATGAGTTAACAACGCCTGCTTGAGTCGCTTATTTCCATACATTTCATTATCTTGATTAGTCGACTCTATGATGCCGTCACTATACAAATAAAACTTATCTTCATTATCAACAATAAATTTTTCTGTTGTTTTATCAAACTGACTATCTGCTAATATGCCTAAGGCTAAGTGTTTAGAACTTATTTCACCTTTTAAATCACCCTCTTTATTTATCCAATAGCATTCTGGCATCCCACCAGCCCATACCGTGATATTTTCACCTGAACTACTGAGTTCAATTAGTGTTGCCGCAAAAAAAATATTTGTTGGCATAAGTTTATAAAGTTGATCATTTATTTCTTGTGCAATATCCGCAACGCCATGGCCTTGTTCAATCATTTTAAAGAAAATCATTGCTACGGGTAATGTTCCCATTGCTGCAGTTAAACCATGTCCGGTAAAATCTCCAACCATTAAAGAAACCCCACCGTTTGGTTTATCTTTTATTAACAATAAATCGCCATTAAAGGTTGATATAGGTGTCATGTAGTATTTTAGTAAACGTCCATCAATAAAACTTTTTTTCAATGCATTATCAAAAAAATACTCCACTAATTTTTGTTCATTTTGAAGGCTTTTATAGTGATTTTGTAACTGTTTATTTTTTTCATTTAACTTTTGATTAAGTTCACGGATGCGAAGATGAGCCAAAATTTTGGATTCCAATACTTCTTTTTCAACAGGCTTACTTATAAAGTCATCACCACCAGAAGATAGTGCATGCGACAGAGAAGAGTTATCAGCTAATGCTGTAACAAAAATGATTGGCACATAATGCTCTTTTGTTTTTTCTTTAATAGCCGCGGCTGATTGGTATCCATCCATATGTGGCATTTTTATGTCCATGAGAATCAGGTCAATATTTTTATTCTCAAAAACTTCAAGTGCTTCGAAACCGTTACTCGCTTCTACAATGATGTATTCACCTATGATTGTTAATAGTCTATAAAGCAATTTTCGATTTATATCGAGGTCATCAACTATTAATATCGTTTTCATACATACTCATTCATATAATTTAATACCTTGATAACAGGTGAAATCTATATTGTTAAAAGCTGTTCTATTTTTGTAAAAAGCATAGCTAAATTAATTGGTTTATCTAATACTTCATCTGCACCTAATCGTTTGGCATATCTTAAATACTCCAAACCATCAATTCTTCCCCCACCAGACATCGCAATTATTTTAATTGTTGAGTTTGGATCATGATGTTTAACATGACGTATAATCTCAATGCCATCAACTTGCGGCATAAGAATATCAGTGATCACTAAATCAGGTTGTTCCTTATCAAAAACACTTAAAGCCTTTTCACCATCAGATGCAGTGCATACTTGATAACCTTTCAACTCTAAATATTCTTTTACAATTTCAATTAATTCCTGTTGGTCATCAATGATTAATATTTTTGTCATTTGTCATTACACCCTGTAAATTCAATCAACTTAGCCAATTTAAAGCACAATAAAATAAATTTCACTATAATTAAATGGTAAATAAAGAGTAAAAAGCTTCCTTTTTGACTCAAGCGAGGCTAACAAGCAGACCAATTTCGCTAACCTTTTAGATTTTTAGTGATAAAGCTTATCTCTACGAGCTAAACCGAATAATGGCTTGATATTGCCAATACCATTATTTAATAATATTACTATTTTTCTTTATAGAGAGTTCTTTACATACTAATTTCCAACTGAAAAACGTAACCAAAAAACACTGCCCTTACCTAACTGACTTTTTAATCCTATTTCTCCATTCATTTTTTCAACTAACCTTTGAGTTAATGTTAATCCGATTCCTGCCCCCCTAATTTCTTGAGTTTCAGCATAGGGTAAACGTGCAAACTTTTCAAAAATTAATTCGTGGTCGTCAAGTGCAATACCGACTCCCGTATCGGCAACTGAAATTTCTATTTTTTGTTCATTAACTTGCTCAACGCGTATATCAATTTTCCCATTTACCAAATTAAATTTAATTGCATTACTTATTAAATTAACAATGCATTGTTTTAGTCGGTCGTTATTGGCGAATACCTTTAGGTTAGTCGAGTGATTTCGGATAGTAATATTTCGTTGTTCTGCTGAATTACGCAATAAAGAGATACTTTCAGTAATAACTTGATTAATATCGCAACTTTCTAATACTAACGCTCTTTTAAAGTCGTCACTTTCAACAAACTCCAAAGTATCTTCAATCAACATTTGTAAATGGCGGCTAGCCTTGAGTACTTCTTCGGTTAATTCTGCATCGATAATAACAGGATCAGCTTGGAAGTTTAATTGCTGAATTTGAGAAAAACCCATGATGGCATTTAGTGGTGTAAGTAACTCATGGCTCATTCTCGCGATAAAAACATCTTTTGCTTTAGTGGATATTTCAAGTTGTTTTTTAGAGTCAGCCAACTCTACCTCTTTATGTTCATGACTAATAAGTTCGTCATAAGATCGTAAACTTGTCACCATAGTGACAAATAATCGAGAAAGAGTAAGTTCAGTTTTGTTTTTATAGTCATTTATGTCATATTCCACTACGATACGCTGCTCTGGTATATCAGCAGGTTGCCCTGTTCGTAAAATGATTCGAGAACAATGATTATTTAACTTCTTTCGAATAAAGTTAGCTAGGTCTAAACCCGCAGTATGAGTTTCCATCACTACATCAAGTAAAATAATGGCGATACTTGTATCATCGATAGATTGCAGAAAATTAATTGCCTCAGCACCGCTATAAACGCTAATTAGATTAAGTTTTTTACCACCCAATTCAAAATCATTGAGTGCTAGCTTAGTAACAGCATGGATTTCTGGATCATCATCCACAATGAGTACATTCCAAGGCTCAGAGGTATTAGTTTTATCAGCTGCTTCTTCTTCAGGGCAAAAGAAATCCATTATAAAATACAATCTCTTTGGTTTAAAATTCAATGAGTAAAAGAAAGTATAGTGATTTTTATATTTATTGCATTTTATACTGGCTATTTAATGGTGATATTTTTCAACACTTAACAAAATTGCTGTACATATATTGTCATATAAGGAAATTAAACTAGACTATTTACATATACGAATTAAGTTAACTAATTTATATGGATAACAGAATTATATGGATAAAAAAACTAAAGTCTTATCTGTTGATGATAACGCTCAAAATCGTAAGGTTATTGAGTTAGGATTAAAAGATCATTTTGATGTTGTATCAACAGATGGTAATGAACCATTTATCGACTTAGTAATAAAGGAGCAACCTAAAATAATATTGCTTGATATAATGTTGGAAGGTAAAAGTGGCTTTGATTTATGCAAAGAGCTTAAAGACACCTATGACCATGATGATATCATTATTATTTTCGTTTCTGCTTTAACCACGGTAAAAGATAAACTTATCGCATATGCCAATGGGGGAGACGA
>JAWSUX010000630.1:0-684 GCA_033852215.1 Colwellia sp.
GAACCAATAGTTACTTTAATATGACTACCTTCAGGAGCTGTTGAAGCACCATTAATACTTAAAGTATTGTCACTAGTAATATAATCATTTGTATCAAAGCCTGTATCTTCTGTAATTCCTGTAATACTTACTGCTTTTCCAGAAATTGGATCAACTGCTGTTGGATCTGTTGGGTCTGTTGGATCAATCGTAGCTGAAGTATCAACTGTAACGTTTTGAGTAGCTGTATTTTCTACATTATCAAAGGCATCTACAAGTTCTACTTTAACAGCATGAACACCATCTGCTAAGCTAACATCTTCATGAGACACTGTCCACTTATGATCTGAATCAACAGTCGTTCTTAATTCAACACCATTAATAGTAACTTTAATATTACTTCCTTCAGGAGCTGTTGAAGCACCCGTAATACTTAAGGTATTATCACTCGTAATATAATCATTTGCATCAAAGCCTGTATCTTCTGTAATTCCTGTAATTGTAGCATTGTGACCAACAATAGGATCAGTTGGATCAACTGTTCCACTTGCATCAACAGTAACAACTTGACTTGTAGTAGCAGCTACATTATCAGCATTATCAACTAATTCAACTGTAACTGTGTGCGTACCATTAGTTAATGTAACATCTTCATGAGACACTGTCCAATTACCATCTGAATCGTTGAACCAATAGTTACTTTAA
>JAWSUX010000018.1:0-11961 GCA_033852215.1 Colwellia sp.
ATGATCGCTTGGCGAGTAAAGTAGGGCAACATTATTTTCGTGATGCATTGGCAGCTAAGCGTAATAATAAAAGTTTAACGGCAAGTCAGTTACAGTTTGCTATTTTCGCTTATATGCCTGCTTGGGTGAATAGCTTAATGAAAATACGCAATTACTGTGTAGGCATATTTGGTTTTTCGGTTGGCATTTCACGAGGTAAAGGATCAGAGGCAGGTATGTCACCTAAAGTTTCCGAACTAGAAATTGGTGATCATGCTGGTTTTTTAACGGTGACTGAAAAAAGTGCCACGGAAATAATATCAGTGGCAGAAGATAAACATATGAAATTTTACCTGTCAGTCGCAATACAAGGTGACGATGTAGTGATTTCAACCTTGGTTAATCAAAAAACACTTATCGGACGGATTTATGTGAATTGTATTTTACCCTTTCATTACATTATTGCCCGTAGTGTTATTAACAATGCCATTAATGCCGATCGAATTTAATAGCGAGTTATTTAATAAGTATCTCTTTACGCAACAAACATTTAATAAATAATTATGACGCCAAGCCAAAATAAAAACCTGCAAGCTAACTCAGTCCCAAAAACGAAGGTTAAGCAAAATCGTAATAGTAAAAATGACTGGTTAACCTTTGCTTTAAAGGTACTGATTGATAAAGGCCCTGACCAGCTAAAGATAATGAAATTATGTGAATTGAAAAAAGTGTCTAAAGGATCTTTTTATCATCACTTTAGTGATCGTGCTGACTTCATTGAACAGTTAATGCGCTATTGGTATGAAAAAATGACGCTAGATTTTATCAATAAAGCCAATACTGAATCGAGCCCTTTAGCACGTTTAGAAAAACTAGACCAAGTGATCAGCAGTCATAACATTGAGGCTGAATTACATATTAGAGCTTGGGCATTAAAAGAACCTAAAATAGCGCTGCATTTAGCGCAGATAGATCAACAGCGACAAGGTTATTTAAGTGATTGTTATATCGAATTGGGCATGGAGAAAATACAAGCGCAAGATATTGCTTTAATGGCTTATGCTAATTTTTTAGGTATGCAGCAAGTTTACCCTAAACCTTCTATAACAACAGTGTTACGGATCAGCGCATTGGGCGCTAAAACATTTATGCCATAGCCACCTTATGCCCATCACCATTCAAGTTGCAGGATGAAACGTTTGAAAGTTGTCATTAATCCTGCCACTTATGTAGCGTTATTCCTAACTCCCTCGCTTTATCAACTACATCATGTGAGCGGTGATAATCCGCATCTTCATTGATCACAGGTATAGAAGAAAGTCCAACAGCAATCAAAGAGATTATTGAACAGAAATCTTGTTTTATCTTGGCGACAAATATTGATGAAAAAGCGCTATCTCCAGAAGAGTTATTGGCACTTATATAAAATCAGAAAAGTCGCCTAGGGGTCTGATCAATGCGTGTATAAGAGATAGCTCATGGAGGGGCTTTTTATGGTTGATATTTTGAGGATAGTTTTATTGCGGAGCCAGTAATAAATGACTCTATATCAGAAGTGATTTAATCAGACGGGTTAATTGCTGGATACTAATTACTCGACTATAGTAACGGCAACGGCTTAATTTGTTGAGACGCCTAATACAGATGAAAATTAAACAATCCATTCTCGATAAAACTTGGCTAATTATATTCGGACTTTGTTGGTTTCAGACTTCTCACGCGGCTACCTCTGCGGGAGAACTGTTTTCAATGTCCCTCACAGAATTGTTGCAAGTGGAAATCACTGGCTCTACCCTTACCGAAGAAAACATCAAAACTGTTCCCTCCGCTGTCACCGTCTTCAATCACGCTCAAATCCGCCAAATGGGCCTAGACAGTCTAGATGAACTAATGAATTTGGTACCGGGATTTCAGTCATATCGTTCAAGCTCCTCGGGGGTGTTTTATCCTTTTTCTGTCCGTGGTAGACGTGTCCCTAGGCTGACTCAAGAAGTATTAATTATGGTCGATGGTCAGCGTCTCGATGGGGCGAGTACCAGTGGTAGTACGATATTTGTATCCCATTATCCGTTGAAATTTGTTGAACGCGTCGAGTTTATCCGCGGTCCAGGCGCGGCAGTGTATGGTTCCAATGCTATGATGGGAATAGTTAATATTATCACCCGAACTGATAGCAATGAATTGAGTATCGCCTATGGTAGTCAAAATCGGCGTCGAGTTACTCTAACCACATCAACTGATCTGGGTGATGCCAAGTTTGATCTGATGGCTCAGATCGATAAGGATGAGGGGCAAGATTATAATGAACAGGATACCTATAGCGCTAACCGCATAAATACCGATGACCCAAGGGAATTGCGAGATCTTGATGTGAAAATAAACTGGCAAAATTCCCATCTAAAATTGCAACATCACCGCTCAATCTCAGAAAATTTTTATAGTTCGGGCATACTCGCCAATGGTTTTAATTTTTATGATAGTGAATTTTCGGCTATCTCGTTGCAACAAGATTTTGAATGGTTATCGGTTAACGGCCATTTATTTCTAAGCCATAACCGCGCCGCTATTGAAGCGTCGGTTCAGGCTAGTCCACCGGGTGCCTTGGCAGCTATTAGCAACCCCAGCAGCGATGATCCACTACAGTTTATTATCGATTTTAACGACATCACCGAAGACCGTGTCCAGTGGCACAATGACTGGCAGATAAATGACCTACAAAACCTGCAATTGGGGGTTGAATATAGAAAACTAAACGTTCCCAGTAGCTATGCACTGAATAACTTTGATCTGGCACAACTGGATGCTGTCGACTTTCCAATCAACTATTATGGAAGTCTACAGCCGACCACGCTTATTCAAGCAAGCTCCACACGAGAAGTCTGGGGACTGTATTCCCAGTACCAGCAGCAGATGAGCGAATCTATGCGTTTGACCCTAGGGCTGCGTTACGATAATTTCTCAGATATCGGTTCTAACCTCAGCCCTCGTTTGGGTTTGGTTTACGATCTCAATTCACATCACACCGTTAAATTTCTCTATGGGGAGGCTTTTCGTGCACCCACTGAAAACGAACAATTTCTTCAAAACAATCCAACTTTTCAAGGTAATGAAAATCTTAAGCCCGAAACCGTTAATACTTGGGATCTGATCTGGTTAGGCCAATGGGCTAAAGGTCAATTCTCACTGGGTTATTTTGAAAATCACTTTAAGGACACAATTCTAGATATTCTTGGCACGAATGGTAAAAACCAATTCCAAAATTCTGAACAAGGTCCATCGAAAGGTCTGGAGTTTGAAGTATCTTATCATGTTAATGATCAGTGGTTGGTTCGTGCCAACCTAAGTCACCTGACGACTAAACCTGACTTGTCCTATCGCGAAGCTGATGATTTTGGATCATTCATGTTGAATTATCAAAATAGCAAATGGCAAGCCAACCTGATTCTTTTATATAGTGGCGAGCAAATGATGTCGCTTGGTGATAACGACACGGATCGCTTCACGTTAGATAAACGCTGGACCTTGGCCACTAAAATAAGATATCAGTTTTTAAAAGATGGGCAAGTGTTCTTGCAAGTCAAAAACCTTCTCGATAACGACTACAGAACGCCGTCACTTAAAGACACACCTACCCAAGGAACCCCCAACAGAGGTAGAGAAGTTTTAGTAGCAATTGATTGGAGTTTTTAGAATTATTTTCCCGCTCCACATATCTTCCCACTGGCCAATAATTTACTGGCACTTAATACTTGATTGATCTCAGTTAAGTCAATCTGGTAAAATATTGGGACACCCGAACTGTGTTGATTAAATTACACCTCGTCACTATGGTTAAATAACCACCAAGCAAAGCTTTGTTAGCTTTATCACAAGCGAAAATGGCAGATACGGTACAAACCGCACAATACACCTCTATGTTTAAACGCATTCATGACAAAGTAAGCTATATAGATAACAAAGTAAAATTGCCATTTAGCCCTAAACCTTTACTGAGTTTTATTGGTAATGAACATAAAAATTCACTTTAAAGGCATTGCGTTTTCCCTACTTGATTATTGAACCCTTGTAGAAGAAACAGGAAAAGTTATTAGAGCAGATAAACGTGGTAAAATTAATGAAAAAGCCAATCAGTTGTTAACGGCTTTAGGCATCAACAGTGACGGTTAGTTATAGCTTGCCGAGCACTTTAGTAAAAAATATCATCAAGCTGTTGGCTCGTTAGAAGAGCTTAATCAGTTCATAGAAAACTGCAATATTTACCCTTGTCTTTGTTTGGCAAAGCTATTTATGTAATGTACTGTTTATTATTAAAATTGTTGGATGTCCTGATTATTATTACTGATTATTATTAATATCGTATGGTACATGATCACGCAACAAACTAAATGTAGGTGTTATTCAAGTAATTTAATGTGTGCATTAAGTTGCTTGATTTGTATGTTTTATGCTAAAACTATAGTAATGGTTTTAGTATAAATGATGCAAACTATGAGAAAAAAAGTTTTATTATGTTTACTGATATTGCCTTTACTTTTGTGTGCTAAAGGTACATTAGCGGCGCCAGTTGATACAGTAAAATTAGGCTATATTGAAATTCCGCCTTTCACTTTTACTAATAAAGCGGGTCAGGCAGACGGTATTTTTATCGATGAGGCCAAACAAATATTCCAAAAAGCGGGTTATCAAGTTAAAACCATGGCTTTACCCAGTACCCGTTTAAGAAAATACTTAGAAGCAGGACTCATTGATGTTTTTCTAGGGGTCAAAAAGCAAGGAAAAATAAGCGATAGGCTAGTGTATAGTAGTGAAGAAATTGGAGCTATCCATGTACAAATATTTTCAGTAGATAATAGGGAAAATATCAAAATAGAGGAGTTAAATCACAAAAAAGTTATTACTATTCGGGGTTATAAATATGGCGGGACAATTGATTATCTAGAAAATGCTGAAAACGAGATTACTATTTTTGAAACGCCTAATCATAAAACTGCTTTTGAAATGTTATTATCAAAAAGAGCTGATTATCTTTTAGCTTATCAATACCCTGCTAGTTTAGTGCTAAACAAAAACAAAAACAAAAACAAAAACAAAAACAAAAACACAACCAAACTAAATAATTTAAGTGTATCAAATGTTGCAATACTGCCAGTATATTTTGTAGCGATAGAAGGTTCCCATAGAGGAAAAGTTATTTTAAAAAATATAGAGCAGGTTATAAGTAGTAAGTAATGTTGCTACACATGTCTGCATCGCCTATGTCGACTTAAATCCCGTCAGAGCGAAAATGGCAGATACGGTACAAACCGCGCAATACATCTTTATTCTTTATAAAAAAGAAACCCTACATCTTCATTTGCTTTCACTTCATACATAGCGATATCGGCTCTCTTCATTAGTATATCTATGCTTTTTTCACTGCCAAATAAAGTAACTCCGATACTGGCGCTACTGAAATGTTCATGAGAAGAAAGTTGATACGGCTTACCAAGAGAACTGATGATTTTATTAACAACTCCAGTTGCTTCCTGAACCGCTTTGACAGAATCGGTATTAAGGTTTTCTAGTAAAACAACAAATTCATCACCACCAATACGCGCTACGGTGTCTCCTTCACGAACAGTTTGGATTAGCCTTTTAGAAACCTGTTGCAACAATATATCACCAGCATCATGACCTAAGGTATCATTCAGTAATTTAAACTTATTTAAATCCAGAAATAAAAGAGCGCCTTCTTTTTTATTACGTGCACAGGATTTTAACGCTTGATTAAAACGATCTATAAAGAGACGTCTATTGGGTAATTCAGTAAGTTGATCAAAAAAGGCAAGTCGATTGATTTCACGCTCTTGAGCTTTACTTTTTGTGATATCCATATGGGTAGCTACATAATTTGTAATAATCCCGTTAGTATCTTTAACTGCGGTAATCGTAAGGCGTTGAAAATAGCTATGCCCTTTCTTATGTCTATTATTTATTTCACCTTCCCAGCGACCAGTTTGTTTTAAGCAATCCCACAGACTCTTATAAAAATTAGCGTCATGATCGCCAGACTGGAGGAGTTTTGGAGTTTCGCCAATTATATCTTTTTCACTATATCCTGTGATTTCAGTAAAAGCTTCATTAATTTTTAGAACCATACCTTCACTATCAGTAATCATCATGCCCTCTAAAGATTCAAAGGCAGCAGCTTCAATACGTAGTTCAGCCTCTTTATCTAATAAGTTGAGTTCTAATTCGATAAAGCTACGGAACTTTTCAAGTAATTTTATAAATTTACCACTATAAGTATTTTCTTTATGGTCTAAAACACAAATAGTACCAAATGGAGAACCATCTGCTTTCAGGATAGGTAAACCTAGGTATGAAATCATATTTAAAGCAATATCAGGATTTTCCCGCCATCGTTTACTCTTAAGGGCATTGGGTACTGTTAATAACTTATTTGTTTTAATAACGGTTTCACAATACAAGCCAGAGCCTTCCATTACTTCACTATCACCTGACTTATAAGGATTACCTTCACTATTACTTGCAACTAATACTTCAAGATTTCCATCTTTATAGTGCATGACTAAAGCAGATGGAACATCAATGATTTCTGCTAATAAATCTACTACCTCTTGCCATTGCTCTAATAGTTTTAAATAACCATGTTTATTCATAATTGAATATCCTTAGTTCAGAGTATTCATATTAAGAGTATAGTTAATATAATCACCCTATCCAATATATCAACTAATAGGAAAACAGTGAAAATAACGCTTATAGAGATGGTATTAAACTAGTACTCCACCAATTCCACCCAAATCTGTCAGTTGTCAAACTGAATATGTCCTAGTTCTTTATATTTACAAAAATAACAAACGTTACCCTGTTAGCAAAAATTTTTATCAGAATAATCAATGTAGCTTTAAAGCTATGCTAAAAGATCTTTAGATAATTAACTAGGACATTCGTTTATAAAATAAACTGAAAAAATGACAAATATTCATCAAAATACCATAATAATTAGTATTTTATTCACCGCCTTTAGACGGTGGCTACTAGCAAAGAATATTATTAAGGAATAAATATCTGTTTTAATGAGTTTTGCACAGGGTTGATCACTAAGGTGGTTAAATAAGGCCCTTTACTTACCGAAAGTGGGAAAAAAACACCGTCACTTGCACTGCTTAATTTACCAACGGTTTTAATGTAATTACCGTTTAAATCGAACATAGTTAACCTATTTAATGAGTCTCCGACAACAACGCGATTTTTATAGTCAATGCTAATGCCTACTGGCATAAACAAACCGCCATCATTGAGTCCGTATGAACCAATTAGGCTAAGGTAATTACCCTCTGAATCAAATTTATGCACTTTATTGTTAAACTGATCAGTCACGTAAATATTATCGTTATTGTCAAATGCTAACCTGCGTGGCACAACAAATTCGCCTTCACCAAAACCAAAATTACCAATAAATGCAACATGATTAAAGTTCGCATCAAATTTTTGAATGCGGTGATTCATCGCTTCAACCACGTAGAAGTTGCCCTCAGAATCAATTTGAATGTCGTAGGGTTCGTTGAGTTGGTTAGCCCCTGCACCTAAACCGCCATAGGTAGTAACAATATCACCCGTTTGATTAAATACTTTAATTTGATGATTATAACGATCAGCGATGTAGATCAAATCACCTTTGAAAGCAATGCCAGCAGGATAAAAAAGCCCCGTTGCGCCAAAACCAAAACCGCCAAACTTTCTTTTAAAATTGCCTAACTGATCAAAGACTTGCACTCTGTGATTAAACGAGTCCAGTACATAAATTTCATTGTTGTGATAAACAGCATTGGTCGGAAAGAAAAATTCACCATCAGCATTACGCAGTTCGCCCAAATAACCGGCAAATACTCCTTGTTGATCTAACATTTTGATAAGGTGAGTACCGGTATCTGCCACAATTATTTTGCCTGATTCGGCAACAACCACATCGTTAGGCGCTAAAAATAGTCCTGCGGTATTTAAGTTTTCTAGTAGTGCCAGTTGAGGACTAAAACGCAAAATACGATTGTTGCCAGTATCACTCACCCATAAATCACCATTGGCAGAAATTGATAAACCGCGCGGTAAATTTAAGTTAGCGTCACCTGAGCCGAAGCCACCGTATTGTTGTACAAATTCGCCATTTTTATTAAATACTTGAATGCGGTGGTTTGAGGTATCAGCAACATAAACAAACGCGTTACTGACCGCGACACTGTTAGGAAAATTAAACTCGCTTGTTGCAATACCAAAACTGCCCCAAGCTTTTATTAATTCGCCCGAATCAGAAAAAACAGCAATACGGTGATTATATTCATCGGCAACATAAACATCGCCATTAACATCAACTGAAACATCTCTAGGTTTTAACAGCTCATCTTCGCCAATAAACTGCAAAAATTGTCCTGATGCGTTGAATTTTTGTATCCGTGAATTACCTAGCTCTGCCACATAAACATTAGCATCACTGTCAGTATCAATGCCTGCGGGTAAATCTAACTTTCCTGGGAGTGTACCTACGTTGCCCCAAGAGTTTATTAATTGACCTTGCGCATTGTATTTTTTAATTAAGTTGTTGCCTAAGTCAGAGATGTAAAGGTTATCTTGCTGATCTGTAACAACGCCTACGGGGCTGTTAAATTTTTCTTCATTTTGCAGCCCTATCGTATTTATCTGAAAAAAGTCTGGTTGAAAGCTTTCTAATAGTGCTTGCCAAGAGGCGATGTGATTATTATTTATAAAGAGATTTGAATTATTGAATTGTTCAAGAACATAATTGGAATCATTCAGTTGAAGAACAGCATTAAGATGATTGTTCATAGTCAAAAATGGTGACTCAGCTGCAGCATGAGTATTTGTTATTAATAGGCAGCTTAAGGCACTAACTAATATTTTTCTTATTTTCATTACTTAGTCTCATATTTTTATCGTTGTAAAATCTCCCTAATAAATTGCGTTTCAGTTAAGTGAAGTAAATCAAATGCAAGTAATACATCCCTATTTTGTGCGGCTAATATACAGCTATTTAAGTGTTTTTTAATGGCACTTTGGTAGTATTAAAAGTAGGCTTTTGCAGTATGTTTTTGATACAGCTTGATTAAATGCTTTATTTAATATTGCAATTAGGGGCGTTTTTGTATGAAAAAATAAAATTAGGCTGCACTTTATACTGATATTTTCACAATTTTTCTGCAAAAAAGTGAAAGCTCGTTTATTTTAGATTTTATTAAAATTGATAAAGCGCAAAAGATTATCAATCAATGGCGAAGTCGCTTAAGTGATTTATCTTGGCTGATGCGTAACTTAAATGAATACATTGCCCGTGAAGCCAATACTGAAGATAACTGCAAGGGTAGGTTCTGGGAAGGGCGGTTTAAGTCACAAGCACTGCTTGATGAAAAAGCAGTACTTGCCTGCATGACCTATGTCGACTTAAACCCCGTCAGAGCGAAAATGGCAGATACGGTACAAACAGCACAATACACCTCTATTTTTGAACGCATTCATGACAAAGCAAGTAATATTGATAACAAAGTGAAATTGCCATTTACCCCTAAACCTTTACTGGGTTTTATTGGTAATGAGCATAACAATTCACCTAAAGGCATCGCGTTCTCCCTACTTGATTATTTAACCCTTGTAGAAGAAACAGGAAAAGTTATTAGAGCAGATAAGCACGGTAAGATTAATGAAAAAATCTGCCCGCTGTTAACGGCTTTAGGCATCAATAATGACGATTGGTTACATCTTGTCGAGCATTTTGGTAAAAAATATCATCAAGCTGTTGGCTCGTTAGCAGAGCTTAATGCTTTTGCTTCGCATACAGGTAAGCAATGGATTGGCGGTCATCGACAGCAAGCGAAAATATTTCACTGAAATCTCTAAGTAGATTATGAATCGCCCTAAGCAGCATCTCGCTGGTATTCGTGTGGTTAAAATTCATTGGTTTGTCGTTTCACAAGCTAGCTTAACTTAATCAGCTCATAGAAAACTGCAATATCTATCCTCGCCTGTATTTGGCAAAGCTATTTATGTAATGTATTGTCTATAATTTAAATTATTGGGTGTCCTCTCTTGTTACTTAATGTGGAAAGCGCCAAAAGTATGAAATTAACTATTGACGCCATAGTCTCTTGTTAGGGCTTAGGTATCATAAAACGTCTATTTAAAATAAAGAAAAACGAAATTATCAAAAGCATCATTGTACTAGGCTCTATTACTTCTGTGACAATTGCGGTTTCAAATGTAAAAGTAAAATTCCCTGTAGATGTGTTGCTTAAATAACCATCATCTGCATCATAATTAAATAAAGTATTGCTACTATAAAGAGGGTAGCTATTTCCAGAGCCAAACCCTGCGCTCCCTATCGTATAATTGAAAAACATTAAGTCATTGAGGTCATGTAAGAAGCTATCAACCTGTGCGTTTCCACTGAATGACATACCATATGATACAAGTTCTATTAACTCTAATTCCCCATTATTATTAATATCTTCCCCTGAAAAATAGCCATAAGCATTACCGTTAGTAACCCAATGACTACTCGTTGGGTGGTTTTCAACCCAACCACCTTGTTCAAATTCGTATTGAATAATTCCCCCAAAAGATTGTTTGGACAAAAGTACCAGTAACATCATGAATGACATAACTGTTAATTTTTTCAATTTCATTATATTTCCTTTTATTTTAGAGTTATAAGTAGCTACTACAGCCGACCAAGCAAGTAACGAGCCAGAGGGGGAAGCTATTGATTTATAATGATTATGCCTTTAGGTGGGTGATTTAGTGTAAAAATTAATGACAATATAACATCATTACTTTGCAAAACATTAGAACACCCATGTTGATTATTAGTTCACTCGTGTATCAATAGTCCACTTCTGCTCATCTTGAGTATTTCTGTAATTTAAGCTTATTTTCTCTATTATTTTTATCACCTACTTAGCAGTACATAATAACATTTCTAAGTAGGTGGAAAATTAACTAGGAAACATTAGGACACCCAAACTCTGTTAATTAAATCACATCTCTTCACTATGGTTAAATAACCAACAGTGAAAAGGTGTTCAATATGACTCAAGCACGCAGAAAGCAGTATCCCTCAATACACCCGTTATTATCACTTAATCTCTCGCTGTGTACGTCGCGCTTATCTATGCGGCGAAGACAGTCAGACTAAACAAAGCTTTGAACACCGCAGACAATGCATGGTCGACCGTATTCGTTTTTTATTAACTTCAGTTTTTGCTATTGATGTAGCGGCTTATGCGGTCATGTCGAATCACGGTAATTAACAGGGACGCTTAAAATTCTAAATATTTTCGGTTTTATTAATTTAGGTCAAAGCCTTTATTGAGCTATTGGTTAAAATTCAGTTATTCAATAAGTGAATACTTTCTTTCACATTAGTTTTTTAACAGGATTTTTATGACTTCTCTCCCTGAATTTATGACAAGCAAACACCGTGAGTGTGATGATTATTTTACTGAAGCTGAATCAGCCGTTGCCCAAGGTGATTGGCCATTAGCATCAACTAAGTGGCAATGTTTTGCTTTAGAATTTACCAGCCATTTAAGTCAAGAAGAAGAGGTGTTATTTCCAAAGTTCGAACAAGCAACAGGCATGACTTCAGGCCCTACACAAGTAATGCGAATGGAACATCAACAAATGCGTGCACTGGTGCAAGAGTTAGATAACGCGCTTGGCGCTAAGGAAAAAGATGAATATTTAGGCCTGTCAGAAACCTTAATGGTGATGATGCAGCAGCATAATATGAAAGAAGAAATGATGCTTTATCCGATGATGGCGCAAAATTTAGCGGATAGTGAACAACTTGTTGAGCAGTTTCAAGCAAGCTAATTATGCTTACTCTGGTATTAATTTAATCGCTATGTCAGCAGCCTTAAACGTTATAACGATAGATGTTAGTGCATTGGCTCCGCCTGAGCCGATGAC
>JAWSUX010000226.1:0-1545 GCA_033852215.1 Colwellia sp.
ACTGAAATGCAAGAAAATCAAGTTATTGATTTTAAAAGACTTGATGGACAGTTAAATAAACTGCAAAGTCAATGGCAGAGCGCAGGTGAAGTAGATAGGCAACATTATAAAAAATTACAAACGGAATTTAGAGAAAGTTTACAGCCAGTAAAAACAGCTATTAGTAACTTTCATCAAGCGAATGTTATTGCTAAAAAAGCGCTTATTGTTAAAGCTGAATCACTTAAAAACAGTGAAGATGTGTTGCAAGCAATTGATGGAATTAAAAAACTACAACAGCAATGGCGTGATATTGGTTTTGCGGGTAGTCATCAAGAAGCAAAATTATGGAAAACGTTTAGAAGTACCAATGATGAAGTATTTGCAATGCGTCAGCAAGCAAAAGAGATACAGCAAGCGGAGCAATCTAAACAAGAAACTGAATTTACTCAGCGGTTAACTGTGTTAAAGCAAGATTTAGCCAATGAAGAGAACAGTGATCTTAAGCACAGTAAACAAATCAAATGCATTCAGCAAGCCACGCAAACGTTATTAGACGATGTGATTGCCCATAAGCCGGTCATTAAAACAGTCGCAGTAGCAACGGAAAACTTTATTAAGCAACTGGACAATACATTAACGGCTTTAATCGGGATAGAGAAAAAGCAAACTTGGTCAAACTTATTTAGCTTATTAACGCTAATAGCTAAAGGTGAAGTGAATGCTGTAGAATTGCCTCAAGCAACGCTGTATCTTGATTTATCAAAAAACTGGCAAAAGCGTTTAACAGAGCAGCTTGCTTTAACTGAAAATGCAATAGAGAGTCAACGTGCTGATAAAACGTTAGCATTAGAAATACTTGCCCAAGTATCATCGCCAGAAGCGTTTGCTGAACAGCGTATGATAATTCAAGTGCAGATGTTACAGAACAAAATGTTATCGGGTAATACTGGTAGCTTACAGAAAAATGAACTTACTGATGCATTAGTTGATTGGCTAATGTTGGGTAAGTTGAATCAAGCTGATTTAAGTTTGTTAACAAGGGTACAAACTATTTTTTGTTAGTATTACTTGAGCCTGTAACTAATTTAATTTCGCACTAACAATAAGTATGTTAGTGCGAAACTATTCAGTTGCTCAGTTAACCGTTTTAGTTAACACTACTTCCCTCATCATGACAGTGAGTAAAGTTGGCTTTATACAGCAACTTCGATAAATACTGCTCCGTCTTTTATTTTTATCGGATAAGTCGTGATATCGTCAATATCACCTTCGCTAACGTGCTTGCCATTTTTTAGGGAAAAGCTATTTTTGTGCAAAGGGCAAGTCACTTTCGGTTCGCCTTCTTTATCACCTATGATGCCTCGGGCAAGAACCATGCGTTTGTCGTGTGGACAAAGGTTCTGTACGGCGTACCATTGGTCATTTTCGGAAAAGTTAAAAACAGCTATTTGTAGACCATTAACTTTTACGCAAGAGCCTAGGTTTTTGGCAAAGTTTACGGCTGCGCCGACATTAATCCATTCTTTATTCATAATATTAGTCTCTGTAATTGTGTTGTTCCAC
>JAWSUX010000227.1:0-10685 GCA_033852215.1 Colwellia sp.
GGAAATAGAATAATTATTTTGTCTTAAATTAACCTAACGCCATAACCAAATTTGACAATGATTTATATTGCTTCGTTTTAATTTATGTTTGTCTTTCTCTGCCAAACGTTTACGCTGATATGGTCCTAAAACGACTTTATACCAAGTACCACTTTTACCTTCCGTTGTTTTTATTTGTGAGGAAATGCCAGTAAAAGCAATATTAGCTTTAAGTACACTCGCTTGTCTTTGCGTTCTAAAAGAGCCACATTGCATTTGATAGGGACCTTTCTCTTTAATTTCGTATTCACCCACTTCTATTTTTTTGTTTTCTAAACCTTTAACATAAGTCCACTTTTCTTTGGGTGGCTCAGGCAAGGTCTTTGTTGGTTTATTAACGTTATTTATCGCTTCAGTATTTATTACTTTAGTGGCAGGTAAGGGCGTTTTAGTACTTGATGCTGTTTTTAATGCCCATAGGCCATAAGCAAAAGTGCAAACTAATAAAATAGCGACTAAGATAATTCGTTTTGTTTTTACTGTAGTCGCGGGAGCTTGTGTCGATTTTTTATTTTTTCTTGTCGTAGTGCTTTTTTTAGTACTTTTGCCACGAGCATTGTTTTTCTTTTTTACCGGAGAGCGGGAAATATAATCTTGATTGGACATGAAGAAATTGTTGTCAGAGAAAAAGTGTCACTAGTCTAACTGAGCAAGCGTGAAAAATCAGTGTTCATAGAAAAAAATCAGCATTGCCTACCAATTTAAATCAATCGGATCGACATCTAAACTCCAACGCACTTTCTTTTGCCATTCGTTTGTTGGTATTTGCATTAACAATTGCAGTATCGCACCGTGCAAATGTTTCCTTGATTTTGCTTGAATAATCAAATGGAAACGAAATTTCCCTGCCTTCTTTTCCATCGCGGCTGGTACTGGGCCAGCAAATTCACAATGTTCTATGTTCTGCTCGGTTAACGCACGTAAAAATTTTTCTGGATAAGAGGGGTAGTTCGCTTCAGCACGTATAAGTGCTTGAAAGCTAAATGGCGGTAATAACGCTTGTTTGCGTTCAGTAAGCGCTTGATGAGCAAAGTGATGATAGCCATTATGGACTAAGTCTTGTAAAAGAGGGTGCTCTGGGTAGTTGGTTTGTACTAATACTTTACCTGGTTTACTGGCGCGGCCAGCGCGGCCAGCTACTTGAATAAGTAATTGCGCCATTTGCTCACTGGCACGAAAATCAAAGCTAAAAAGCGCGCCGTCAACATCAAGTACCGCGACTAAGGTTACATCAGGGAAGTGATGACCTTTGGCTAACATTTGTGTGCCTACTAAAAGTTGATGCTTTTTATCGCTAACTTCTTGTAATATTTTTGTTAATTCACCTTTTTTACGCGTACTATCGCGATCAACACGAATTATGCTGCTTTCTGGAAATAACTCTTCTAGACGATATTCTAATTGTTCTGTGCCTTGTCCTAATGGTGTAATGCGGACACTGCCACAATTAGGGCATTGTGGTGGTATACGTTTTTGGCTACCACAATGATGGCAAATAAGTAGTTGCTGTTTTTGGTGCAAGGTATAAGGTTTATCACAGCGTTGACAATCGGCTAACCAATGACATTCTTGGCAGTTTATTGCAGGAGCATAACCACGGCGATTTAAAAACAGTAAGACTTGCTCTCCACGCGCTATCGTTGCTTTAATTTCATGCTTTAATGTGCCAGATAAACCAAATTCTACTTGTTGCTGGTTCATATCAATTAAGGCAATTTTGGCCTTTTTGCTTTTTCCTGCTCTTTGGTGCAATTGATGATAGTTATATTTTCCCGATAATGCATTTTGCAAGGTTTCAAAACTAGGCGTAGCACTGCCCAAAACAATTGGAATATCTAATTGTCTAGCACGTAGAATCGCCATATCACGACCATGATAACGAAAGCTATCTTGCTGTTTTAGTGAGCTATCATGCTCTTCATCAATGATGATCAAACCTAAGTTATGTAATGGCGTGAATATAGCAGAACGAGTACCAATGACTATTGCTGCGCTACCTTGCTGAGCATTCAACCAAGTGATTAAGCGCTCACTATCGTTTAATGCTGAATGGTGCAGTGCAATAGGTACATTAAATCGTTGCTCAAAGCGATTAAGCGTTTGTGGTGTAAGACCTATTTCAGGCACTATAACTAAAATTTGTTTATTGTTAGCTAACACCTTTTCCATGGTTTGTAAGTACACTTCAGTTTTACCACTGCCAGTAACGCCATCAATTAAATGACAAGAAAAACCAGTCAGTGACTGATTAATACTGCTAACAATAATGGCTTGCTCAGTAGATAACTGCAGTTTATTTTCTTGGTTTAATAAATTCTCTTGCCATGAAAATGGTTCATTACGTTGCTCAATTTCTTCAATGAGTTCTTTTTTTACCAAAGCGTTTAATTGTGCTTTGTTATAACCTAAGGTACGTAATTCTGCCCAACTTATGCCTTGGTGGTTAGTAATTAACTGGTATAAAGCAAATTGCTTCGCGGCTTTTTTTTCTAATTTAGTCACTTCTGCAGCTAACTGTTCATTTATTTTACTGCTATGCCAAACCATAGGCGGAGTTAATGATACTTTTTCAATTTTCCTTAAATTTACTGGTAGTGCTTGTTGAAATACATCACCAACAGGGTGGTGATAATAGTGCGCACACAGCTGTAAAAAACTGACCAGTGATTGACTTAAATTAAAGTGGTCATTTAAGCGTTGATTCACCTTTTTAAGTTTTTTTTCTTCAATATCGCACTGCTCTTCTATGCTAAGCACAATACCAATCACCTTGCGAGAGCCAAATGGCACAGCGATACGCTCACCTATTTGAATAGGAGGGTTTTGCAGTTCATCGGGGACTTGATAAGTAAACAGTTGCCGCATGGGTACTGGAATAGCAACTTGAATATATTGATTTGGCACAGGACTTAATTCACCGCTCATATTATTAGCTTACTGAAATATGTTAACTATTTTGCCTCGTGTGCTCATCACTGCCAAGTAAGAATGACAACTTTAGCTAAATATAATTTCATCGAGTGTTTTTTCTACATTTTACTGTTTTTACGCTGTGTTTATCTTGCAGTTAATGTCGCGATCATTTATTATTCGCCCTCATTAATTTTAACACCGTATGGTGCTTAGCATTTAATGCTTGCTAACTTTTGTTAGTTAAAGCGTTTGGTGGCTAAGTGGCGATGCGCCCAAATTCTCATAAAGAGATAGAGGTTCCCATGAAAGAAGGTATTCATCCTAATTACGTAGATCTTAAAGCAACTTGTTCTTGTGGCAATGTTATAGCGACACGTTCTACTTTAGGCAAAGATATTCACTTAGACGTTTGTTCAGCTTGTCACCCGTTTTATACTGGTAAGCAAAAAGCTGCTGAGTCTGGTGGTCGCGTTGATAAATTCAACCAACGTTTTGCTGTACTTGGTAAAAAGTAATTCTACCCATTTAGCAGTAAACGAAAAAAAGCGCCATTGGCGCTTTTTTTATGTCCCAAATTTAAGGTGTTAAGCTACAATACGTAAGTAAACGGATATGTACACCGTTCATCGTATGTAGTCTCGGCAGTAAATAAATGTAATAGAATTACTATTACTATATTTCCTAAAGTTAAAACCTGCTACATTACCACCCTTTGTAAAATGCGTTTTTCGCGGCGTATTTCTGATAATTAATGTAGCAGTATAGGGTTCGATGATGGCAGATAAAAAGCCACGTAAATTTGCAAAAGAACATCAATTTATCAAAGATAAACAAATCGATGAATTAAAAGTACCACCGCACTCGCTTGAAGCTGAACAATCAGTACTCGGCGGTTTGTTACTTGATAATGAAACCTGGGATCGTGTAGCGGAAAAAACCGTTGCTGCTGATTTTTATAGTCGCTCGCATCGCCTGATTTTTGAAACGATTGGTGCATTAATTGAGTTAGGCGAGCCGGTTGATTTAATTACCCTTTCTGAAGCATTAGAAAACGATCAAAAATTGGATGACGCTGGCGGTTTTGTTTATCTTGCAGAGATGATGAAGAACACGCCAAGTGCAGCTAATATAACCGCTTATGCTGACATTGTACGTGAACGTGCAGTAACCCGTGAAATGATCAGTGTCGCGAATGAAATTGCTGAAGCAGGTTATGATACGCAAGGGCGAACGAGTGCTGAGTTACTCGATTTTGCTGAAACGAAAGTTTTTGCCATTGCTGAAAAACGAGCCAGTAAAAATGAAGGCCCCGAAACCCTTAATTCGGTATTAGAAAAAACCGTCGACAGAATTGAAAAACTTTGTTCTACGCCATCAGGTGGTGTTACAGGTGTACCAAGTGGTTATGCTGACTTAGATAAAATGACGGCAGGTTTACAAAAATCAGATTTGATCATTGTTGCTGCGCGTCCATCGATGGGTAAAACTACTTTTGCGATGAACTTGGCTGAACATGCAGCCATGACACAAGAACATCCCGCACTTATTTTCAGCCTAGAGATGCCGTCAGATCAAATTATGATGCGTATGTTGGCCTCATTAGGGCGCATCGATCAAACTAAAATTCGTACAGGTCAGTTAGAAGATGAAGATTGGGCGCGATTATCGTCAACCATGGGTTTACTCATGGAGAAAGGTAAAATGTTTATCGATGACGCTGCAGGGTTAACACCAACGGAAGTTCGCTCAAGGGCGAGAAGAATACATCGCGATCATGGTGGAATTAGTTTGATCATGATTGATTATTTACAATTAATGCGCGCACCACAATTTTCTGATAACCGTACGTTAGAAATTGCTGAAATTTCTCGTTCTCTCAAAGCGTTAGCAAAAGAGTTACAAGTGCCTGTTGTTGCACTTTCCCAGCTAAACCGTGGTTTGGAGCAACGTTCAGATAAACGACCTATTAACTCAGATTTACGTGAATCAGGTTCAATAGAGCAAGATGCCGACTTAATTATGTTTATCTACCGTGATGAGGTTTACCACGATGATAGTGAATTTAAAGGCATGGCGGAAATTATTATTGGTAAGCAGCGTAACGGACCTATTGGTAGAGTGCCATTAACCTTCCAAGGTAAATATTCGCGCTTTGACAACTATGCCGGACCGCATGTATTAGAAGAAGATTAATCAATAACTATCTTTATCTTTTATACGTTAGTTACATTAAAGTCGTTAAATACCAAAAATGAGGTGCGATACAAACTATTGGAAATAAAACAGGCTTTATAGGTAATTTAGTATTAAGTGCAGAAAACTTGCCGTTGTCATCGATACTAGGGGAACCTGCGAGATCGTCAACTAATGTCGATTTAGTTGGGTCATTAGGGTCATAAAGTAGACGTTCAAATTCATCATCTTCAAACCTTGTAGTTAAATGTGTTTTTAATTCTTTTCGATAGCTTTTATTATTATTATCGTGAAATTCAAAGGTCAACTTGTACACAGTCTGTCCATTAATTTCAGTATTTGTTGGCATTTTATTAACTAATTTAGCTTTTGTAATCTCACCAGTTTTAAGTAAATTATAATCTTTATAGCCTCTCCTAATGCCATAAAAAATCATACTTAAACCAATAATAGGCAGCAAGTACATTAATAGTCCCCAACTGCCAAATTCAGCTGAGCGTACTCCTGGTATTCTGCCATATTCGGGAGAATCTATAACATATTCAACTGTTACTTCCTTGTTAATAGGTAAAGAATATCCAGTGGTAAATGCATCTAAAATGTATTCATTACCGTATTCATCTGTGTATTCGTAGACATTAGCCCAGACTGATTGTTCATTAATTTCCATATTAGTTTCAACAACTTCAATTATCCTCCCATTAGTTACATTTAACTCACCAGTAAAATGTATGAAAGAAGTATCAGAGGACCCACCAAAAACCCAAGAAAATATCATGAGAAAAGAAAATAAAACCCAACCAATAGTCGTCACACCTCGACCGTATATAACATTAATAGCTGTTGCTTTTGGAATCTCTCTATTTATAATACTCATGTTTTCCCTTTATAGTTTTATCAATACCCGTAACATTACTACACAACGCTCTGTTAAAAGCCAACTGTATTTTTTCTGTTGAGCAACTGATGTGCTTATGATGATGGACTTAAGAAAAATCTTTCTTTTGTCTTTGATATTGCACCAACTCGATTATAAAACCTTATGGCACCAGTATTAAAGTCTGGGGTTTGCCATTGAATAAGCTCACAACCTAATTTTACTGACTCAGTTTTGATTCGATTAATTACTTGTTCGCCAAGCCCTAAACCTCTAGATACTCCATTTAAAAACAAACAATCCATATAGATATAGAATTCACTCTCCCAAGTAGAAAACTGCTTCATAAAAGTGGCGTAACCTATTAATTGAGAATTCACTTCAATGACAAGACAGTACAAGGAAGGATTTGGAGCAAATAGGTGTTTTGATAATGCCTCTATTTTACCAGCAACTTTGAAGTCAGATTTTTCATATTCAGCATGTTCTTTACATAAAGTGATGAGTTCTTCTAAATCACTTGGTTTAACAAACCTAATGATAGGTTTTGCTTGAATGATAAAATATCCTTGATGATGACTAGGCACATACGCCCCAATAAGGGGCTAAAAATTGTTTGCTAAAGTGGTACAAGATCAAATCGGAACTGAGCAAACAATTTTTAGCCGCTCAGCTTAATTGACTTGTATGTTTACTTTTCTAACTCTGCTATGACATGGACAGTTTGGACATGGCAGATACCTGATGTAACCTCAATATTGTATACAGACCAATCCAAGTAGCCGTCCTTAGATACATGGATATTATATATACCGCTTCTTTCACCAGCTCCTTGAAGAAATTGAGTATTATCACATTCACCTGAATTAAATGATGTAACCTCTTCAGAATATCCGTTATCTTCAATAACAGCCGTGGCATCACAGGTAATAGAATCGCCAGTAACTTTATCTATAACTTCAATTGTGATCCCCGACACATACTCTTCAGTGCAAGCAATATCGTTATTATGTGAGGATTCACTTGAATCATCACAACCACTTAAAAGAATCGAACTAATTAAAGTGAGCTTATAAAAGCAACCCTTCATATTGAAAATCCTTATTAGGTTTTTAGTTTATAATTTGAGTGAAATTATTATCAAGAGATATAGAAGAATGCCTTGTTTCAGGCGTTTCTCCAAGGTTTGAACCAGACTTTTGACCAAAATATAATTTTTCACTATCAATATAAATTAAAGTGTAATTCGGAGGGAGATCCTGATTACCTGAATTATAAATAAAATTCTCATTTAGACCGTTAGCTTCAATACTTTCTTCACTTATTACTTTACCTGTAATTTCAAATGTAGAGATATCCAGAGTATCAAATATCATTGAATTACATTGTGTATCAGTTGGATGGAAAAATTTTGTTCGATAAGTAGATTTCAGGGAAGAATCTATGCTCAGCTTAATTTTGACGTTCCATAAATCTTTTAACTCGTCACTCGATAACTTATTGTAAGGAGAGCATTCTTTTCCCCAAGATGTATTAGATAACTTTGCTATAGAGTCACTTTTTGATGTTTCAGTAGCAGCATCTCCGTCAGAGCCACCACAAGAAAACAAAAACATTGACGAAAGAGCAATGGTAATAGTTAAATTTTTCATTTGTACTCCATTTTCCGTTTGAATGCCTTAGTTGCCTGTACCGACAGATAATTTTTTCATATATTGAGCTAAGCTTTGTGCATCGAGGTCTGAGGAGTTTAAAAGTGCATTATAAACACCTAATTGATCTTCAGATTTTCTCTGTTGCCCAAGTTTTAATTTACACTCAATATCTGATATCTCTATTTTAAAGCCAACAATACCAGATAATAGTTTATCTCTAAATTCATTGGTTATTATGTCTCTTTTTACCAGTAAATCTGGTTCGTATTTATTAACAACCTCTTCAACAGCTTCGAGAGTTTGAATATCATTTAAAAGAGAAACTTTTCCATACGTATGCACAGCAGAATAATTCCAAGTCGGAACAGCTGGTGACTGAGCATACCAACTAGGTGATATATAACTATGTGGCCCCATAAATATAATTAATACGTCACTACCATTAAGCTCTTTCCAGTGTTTATTGGCTCTAGCACAATGACTATAAAGGACACCTTTTTCACCTTCATCATGGTGTAAAACGAATGGAATATGTGTTCCTGTAAGCGAACTTGTAACAATAACCCCAAATCCAAACTCATTCATAAAATCATGAGCGATAGCTACATCGTCTATTTTAATCTTACTCGGGATATACATATTGCTCCATTGCCTTTGAGGCAGCTAACGCCCGGCACAGCTGAAAACGGTGCGAAGCGGTTTTTGTGTTAATGTTTGAGCGCTAGCGAGTAACGCAAAAATCGCGTAGTACCGGTTTTCAGACTGATGCCGCTTGTTAGTTTGCGTAACTAGCATGCTTGAAGTTGCCACGTAGCAAAGGGGTTGTTAAATAGGGAGTTTTCTCCATAATTAATTGCCGAGTGCGTCTTAATTCGGTATGCAGGAGAATCCGAATCTACTGAGAAAGTTTGGCCCTCGTTTATTTCTGGGGACTCTGATAATAGGTAATGCGTGAATACCCTTAGTAGCTCAGAAGCGTTTTCAGACTCACTACTATTAACGATTGCATCCGGCAGCCCGAAATTATGCATACCACAAGAATAAGTGCTCTCTGAGGTTATATATACAACGTAAGACGAGTGGCTTTTGAACAGATAATTGTATTGGCATTGCTCTTGCCAATCTTTTGGTGGGTGGGCCAAACCAGAGCTTTCAACTTTAACTCCGAATCCTCCAGAATTAAGTAGCGCGTTAGCTGCATTCATAATTGAGTGTGCAGCTTCGATTGAGCCACCTTTAGAGATAAGATAACACACAGATTTATGAGTTGAGATTAGCTCCATTTCTGGTGTGTTTTTCCAGTGAGGGCCTGCGGCCTCAAAAGCGGATAACATCCTTTCGTCTGGACCGTCAAATTCTAGCTCGAAAGATTGACTGGTTTCCAAGTGCATCAAAACCATACCTGTAAAGATATAGCCACCACTATCTTTTACGATGCTTTCAACTAGCTCACCTCGATCAGCCCATGGGCCGGGAATACACAAAACGATTTCCATTTCTTTCTCAGACATGCACTTTTCTCAATTTGGAAAACTAACGCCTCATTAAGAGGCAAATAATTGTTGGCTAAAATAAGCGACGCAGGAGCAAAAGCCAACTGTTATTTGTCCTGCTTTAATGACTTGTTATATTTTGATTGTACAAAACTAGCTAATTTGCCCATTACACCAAAAAACAGAGGATAAACCAATAAAATTAGTGTTGTTACAAGCCCTAACAATGCCCAACCACGAGCTTCACTGACACCGAAAATAAATGCATATGCGTTCATTCCTGTGTATGCACTGAATAGATAAACAAATAATATCTTTAATCCATTTTTATAACCAAAATAAACGGCAAAAATAGATAAGAAAAATTGCCCCCAATAGAACCCGACAGAACTATCAAAAGGTTCAAACCTATCAGATACAAGCGCGACTATTCCCCAACTTAATGCGCCAATAGCCAAACCTACAGGAATTACAGTTCTATGCATAAAATATAACGCCGCATTAAGCGGACAAAAATAGTTGGCTAAAATGTGGAGCGAAGCGGAACGTAGCCAACTGTTTTTGTTCCGTTTAAATGCCTTGTTATATTTTTATTTTCGAATGAAATCTAATATTTCATTTTCTGATAGAGGCACCGTAGAATGCGATAAAATTTCGTTATTAGCTGATATTATAAATACATTAAACATAGGGTCATATTCATCTAAAATCTTGTTAGTATCAATTTGTGTAAGATGATAATTTGATGATGTTTTTTTATTTTTAATTCCTTGAATTAAAATAATTTCATTAGACTCAATAAAATCATCATTTTGTAAAAATAATATTTGTTTAATCAAATGTTTTGATTTTTGGTCACTCGTAACAAGTAATATAGTTATTGGTGTTATCGTATATCCAAATTCACTAGAAAAATTTTCTGATAAATTGTTTATCTGATATTCTTTTTTACTTGAGTCATAGAAATTAAATTCTAATTTTGATGCATTACAAAAGTTAGATATAAATATCAAAATAAAAAGTGGTACATATTTCATTAATCTACAACCTCTAATTTTAAATCTGCGCTAGTAGCAGTGGCAGCAATTAGATCATAAAACCTTTTTGCATCAGATCGTAAGCCAATACATCCAAGAGTCCCCGGTTTATTCCCGTCAGGGTGTATGCCTAACCTCCCTCCAGATGCACCTCGAGCTGTAGAAAACTGAGCATAAATAGGAATGAAGAAACCTTTCCCTGTTGGCCCTCGAAAGCCTTTAGGTACTGATGATGAATAGGCTGTAACTTCTCTTCGGCTAATTTTATAAGTACCATTAGGTAATCGGCCTTTACCATAAGGTCCACTTAATGCATCCCATTTACCATTACCTGGCCAAGAAAGTGATTTAGAACTGTGATCGTATGTGAGTGTTGGCATAAAAATCCTTTTAATATGTAGAATGAAAATTATGATAAATGAATTTATACAATAATAATAGGCTGTTTTAATCCGAGTTATACCCATCACCATTCAAG
>JAWSUX010000631.1:0-411 GCA_033852215.1 Colwellia sp.
AGTAAGGGGTCAAGTTTCACTATCTAAAGATAAACAACATTGGGAAACAAGCTACCAGTGGTTTGACAATGCTTACGGAGGTAAAGCTGAATATATTGGTGATGTCTACTATAGTAAAAAAGCTCAATTTAAATGCCAAGGGGTTATATTTAAACGAAGTCGTAAAGGTAGGGCTGTTAAGAAAAAGCGAGGGGGCATCTCACAAAGAACAAATGACAAAATTCATCAAAAAGATGCTAGGGAGCCTTGGTTACTTGTATTTAGACTTCCCCAAAGATTTATGAATAACGCTATGCTTGTTGTAAATCTTTATAGTCAACGTATGCAAATAGAAGAAAATTTTAGAGACACCAAAAATAATAAATTAGGAATTGGACTTGAATGTGCCCAATCAAGAAGTACAAAACGGTT
>JAWSUX010000632.1:0-1714 GCA_033852215.1 Colwellia sp.
CCTGTAGTTAAAGCCGTCGCAACAATATGTTGATAATCACTCGCAAGTTCAATGACTAGTAATGAAATGTTTTCTGCTAGCTGATGTTCATAAGCTGCATTGTCAGCCACTAATACTTTACTAACACCGTTGATTTTAGTCGATTCAGTTACAACACTTTGACAGTTATAACCAGCAACTAATAGCGTAATATCCCCACCAATTTCTTGTGCAGCAGCAACGGTTTTAAGTGTTTCAGATTTTACCGTGCTGTTATCATGTTCCACATAAACTAAAATACTCATGAGATCACCTTGGCTTCATTTTTTAATTTTTCAACTAAATCATCAATACTTTCTACAATGATACCCGCTTGACGTTCTGCTGGCGGAGTCACTTTCAATAACGTTGTTCGAGGAGATAAGTCTAGCCCAAAATCACTGGCTGATTTAACCTCTAATGGTTTACGTTTAGCTTTCATTATATTAGGTAGTGAGGCGTATCTAGGCTCATTTAAACGCAAATCAGTGGTAACGATAGCAGGTAAATTAAGGGTAAGTGTTTGCAAACCGCCATCGATTTCACGAGTAACATTAACTTTATCACCTTCGACTTTCACTTGTGAGGCGAAAGTGCCTTGCGGCATACCTGTTAAGGCAGCTAACATTTGACCTGTTTGGTTATTATCGCTATCAATTGATTGTTTGCCTAATATGACTAGTTGTGGAGTTTCTTCTTCAACAATTTTTCTAAGTAACTTAGCAATATTTAATGAATCTAAACTTAAATCGGTTTCAATGTGTATTGCACGATCTGCGCCTAATGCTAATGCGGTACGTAATTGCTCTTGGCAAGTTTTTTCACCAATAGACGCGGCAATGATTTCAGTAGCTATGCCTGCTTCTTTCAGGCGAATGGCTTCCTCAACTGCAATTTCACAAAAAGGGTTAATTGCCATTTTTGTATTAGCGAGATCTACATTGGAATTGTCGGCTTTCACGCGTACTTTGACGTTGTAATCAATAACACGCTTTATTGGAACTAATACTTTCATCATAGCCTCTCTTTGATATAAATAGGTTAGTTTTTATACCTAAGTAAACTCAAAAATATTGAATTAACTTAGGTACTTATTTTGAACATTAATATAATAGTTAAAAGATAGCTTTGGTTGATCTATACGTCAACGTGGTGAATACTTTTAAACTAGAACACAATCATATTAATGTTTGAAACACTTGCTTGCTTGGTCAACGGTTATAAGATAATATCAAACACTTGTTTGAATATCAAACGAGTGTTTTAATTTAATTAAAATTGTTTGTTATAGAATAAATTATTAAACAATAGTAGGAGATTTTATGGAACGCGAATCGATGGAATTTGACGTCGTCATAGTAGGCGCTGGACCTGCTGGTTTGTCTACAGCATGTCGCTTAATGCAGCTAGCAAAAGAAAAACAACAAGAGCTAATGGTTTGTGTTGTTGAAAAAGGCTCTGAAGTCGGAGCGCATATTCTGTCTGGTGCCGTATTTGAGCCGAGATCTCTCAATGAATTATTTCCTGATTGGCAAGCACTTAAAGCACCACTGCATACTAAGGTAACTGGCGATGATATTTATTTTCTAAATAGTGATAGTGCCGGAATTAAGATCCCTAGTTTTGGTGTACCAAAAACTATGCATAATAGTGATAATTATATTGTTAGTATGGGTAATGTTTGTCGCTGGTTAGC
>JAWSUX010000228.1:0-6163 GCA_033852215.1 Colwellia sp.
TGTGCCACTTCTATTATTTCTATTGGATGGGCTGTGCGGTACATAGGTGTTTTTTCTATGGAGTCGTTTGATAATTGACTGATAATTGCCATGATGCCAAATGAGGCAATACAGGCAACAGAAAATATGCCTAATACGGATATAGGCGATAGTTTACGATATCTGAATTGTACTTTGAGAGCTATGTGAGGAGCAATAACTTGCGCTTTCCTTTGTTGATAAAGCTTGGATATTTCATTATCAAAATTATCGCTACTCATGACTTGGTTCCTAATAAGGTTTTTAAATTGTTACGTGCATAACGCAAACGACTTTTAACGGTTTCAAAGCTCTCGTTTGTTAATTGACCTATTTCCATAATAGAGAAACCTTCTTGTTGAAATATAAAGGCTTCTCTTTGGTAAAACGGCAGAGCAGTGATCGCTTCATTAAACCTTACTAACTGGTTAGCTTGTTCAAATTCTTTTGATAAGTCGCTGGCATGAACAATATCATCATGTAATTCTTGCCACTGCCATTTTTGTTGCTGTCTTAGTTCATCAATTAAGGTATTTCTGGCTATAGTAAATAACCAGCTTTTTACATTAGTATGAGTATGATCTTTGTTTGCTATTTTGATTACTTTTACCCAAGTCGTTTGTAATACATCTTCAGCAAGCTCTTTGTTCGATAGGCTCAAAAGGAAGTGATAAAGTGATAAGTTAAACTGCGCTACCAGTAAAGCTAAATATTTTTGATCACTGGTAGCAGCATAGTCCATCAACAACCTTTCGGGTGTACTGGTAGGATTTAGCCAGCCTTTCATAATTGATGGTAATTTCAAATTAATTTCCTAAAAATCATAAGTAAAATAGAGATACTAGGTCTGTTCTGACATATTAAAATCTAATTTTACGGTGAAATTATGTTGTTCAACTTGCTCACCGTCAACTGATTTTGCTCGATACTTCCATTTTTTCAATGCTTTTTTAGCCGCATTATCAAAAATACGTTTGGGTTGTGAATCAATAATTTTGATATTTATTACCTCACCTATCGTATTAATATCAAAAGCTAACACTACCCATCCTTCAGTGCCGTCACGAGCAGCACCAATAGGATATTTAGGACTTACCCTCACAATAGGTCTAGCATCACTATCAGTTTGTCTCCCTATATCGGTTAAGTCAAAAGTACTTGTCTCAATTTCTAAGCCTGTGGGCGTATAGTTTAGCACTGAATTTACCTCACTAACCTCGGTTGCAACTGTTGTTCTTGGCATCGGTGGTGGTGGCGTTGGTGGCGTCAGTATAGGTTTTGGTTTATCCTGTACTGGCTTTTCATCAGGTAATTGAGCCACTTCAATAATTATATCCTCTGGTGGTTCAATATAAGTAACCTTGTCACTAGAAATCAAAAACGCCATAAAGGAAAATAATCCAAAAGTCGTTATTCCTGCGAGTAGAGTGATAATTGCTATTTTTTTCATCTTGTATCCTCGTTAATTTAAAATTAAAGAAGTGTGATCACACAGCAAGGAATTAAATTTAATTACTTACATATCAGTTAAACGTACAGAAAATGAAAAAGGGGTTAAAAATAATATTATGAGCGAGTGTCCTCGTTAATTTGATTGTTTTATAATAACTATTCTGATAAAAAACGGTCTTAGTGTAATTAAAACTTAAAAATGAGCCTAAATAAAAGGAATTAGTTTTGTATTTTTTTCAACGTTTGCCACGTTATTTTTATAGTAGTGTGCTTATTTATTTTTTTTCCTCTGTATTCGCTATCAATACTGTACAAGCAGGTAATGGTGAAATACATATCGAGCCAACTCCAAAATGGGTTGAATACCGCACCCTTTCATCTGTTGATGAAATTCCTGTAGATGAAATAAGAGATGGTGTGTTTTATCGATTAGTAGACGATCAGGTTAAAGTCTCAGATTCAGGTAAGAGAACCTCATATACAAGGTATATCGAATCTGTTATTAACCAAACTGGAGTAGAAAGTAGCTCTCAAATTAATCTTGAATTTGACCCTAGCTATCAAAAGCTTGTATTAAATACGCTATTCCTAACGCGTAATGGGCATCGAATAGACAAATTACAAACAGCGAAGATTTCTTTGCTAAATAGTGAAAATGAACTAGACGACCAAATTTATCATGGCTACTTGACTATGAACATTTTAGTTGATGATGTTCGCGAAGGAGACACGATAGATTATAGTTACACTCGCTATGGAATGAATCCGGTTTATAAGGGGATTTTTTCCTATGCACGTTCGTTAAATTGGTCTGTTCCAGTCCATGATCAATATCTGCGAATACTATGGGGGAAATCCAAGCTCCTTAATGTAAAAACTCGAAATATCGAACCGATAATTCAACAAAACAAATCGGGTGGGTATACTGAGTATCAAATTCATATGCATGATGCCGATACTATTAGCGAACCTAGCCAGACACCGGACTGGTATTCTCCTTATGGTTCAGTCTACTTTAGTGAAGTTGAAAGTTGGGAGGATGTAGTCGCGTGGGCCAAGCCCCTTTATAATTTTAAGAGCATAGACCCAGATGTTATACAGATTGCCAATAACATCGCACAGCAATATTCTGACCCTGCTGATCAAATAGTTGGTGCGTTGAGCTATGTACAGGAACACATTAGGTATGTTGCTCTTCAAATGGGGATAAACTCTCATTTACCTACGCCAGCAAATGAAACTCTGGCATTGCGATATGGAGATTGCAAAGATAAAGCAGTTCTTCTGATATCAATATTAACTGCGTTAGGAATCGATTCTTATCCTGCTCTAGTGGATACAGAACAAACAAAACTGCTTATCGAAAAACCGCCAGCACTTAATCTGTTTGATCATGTTCTTGTCACATTATTGCATGATCAGCAAAGGATCTGGCTAGATCCAACGTTGCGTTTTCAAAATGGCTCTTTATTAAACCTTTTCCAACCTGATTATGGTTATGCGTTGATCCTGAAATCAGGTCAAAATAATCTTACATCAATGAGTCAGGAAAGAAAGAATTCCTATACTCATATTAGTGAGCAATATTTCATCCCACAAGATGTCAATAAGGCTGTAACTTTAGCGGTAGTAAGCGACTATTTAGGCGACAAAGCACTTAACAAATATAGCCAAATAGAGCAGGAAGGGAAAAATAAATTATCTAAGGACTATGAAATATACTACCAAAGAACATATCCCAATCTTATTACCACGGCAGATATCGACGTTGCTAATAATAAATCAACGGGGATAGTTACTTTAACGGAAAAATATTCGATAGATAATTTTTGGTCTAAAAAAGACGAAAATTATGAGGTGGATTTTTACCCAACAGATATTCGTAACGCAGTATTTGAGCCAAAACAAACAAACAGAGATGCCCCATTACATTTAACGTATCCAAACAATATTAATAATCAAATCCAAGTTAAGTTTGAAGAAGATGGCTGGGATTTCAAAAGTGTAGAGTTTATTGAAGATAATGACTTTTTTTTCTTTAAAGAGAATGTAAGTTTTAAAAATAAGACCCTCACATTAAATTATGAATATAAAGCTAAAACCGATCATATCCCAGCAGATCAGATAGATAGCTACGTAGCTTCTAGAAAACGACTGCGAGCAAAAGCTCATTATGGCCTCATGAAATATGGTGAAAATGAAGACGTTGCTGTTTCTGAAGATAATGCCAGTACATATCCTCTTTGGATCGAAATAACTGTTTTGTTTTATCTTATTGGCTTTGGGGTAATAATTGTTGGTTGGCGATTAGAGTCTAGAACTAGACCAACTTTCACTGAAGTAAACTTTTTTCCTATCTCACTACCGAAATTCCTGACGATCTCTATCACTACCTTTGGTATGTATAATGCGTATTGGATGTATCGTAATTGGCAGGCAATTCAACTCAAACAAGAAGCTCAGATGATGCCAATCGCACGGGGGATTTTTTCTACATTTTGGTTTTATCCTTTATTTAATCAACTAAAAGAAGATAGCATAGAACGTTTTAGCAAAAATAAAGTAATGGCTACATTTTTTGCTATTACTTTTACTCTTGTATATTTCGTTATTTCAGCTATTTCACAAAGTGCAGAACAATATGTAGTAACAGAGTTATCAATCCTGTTACCACTGCTATTTATTCCATTGGTGAGTTATATTAACTCAGTTAACATCGATGATTTGGAAGCCTACAACTATAATTCAAAATGGCACATTAGGCATACAATAGCCGTGCTAATGTTTATACCACTGTTAGGTTTTACATTGGTAAGTGATAGTTCATTATTACCTAGCGATGCGGTTGTTACGCAAGCCGACATAATGACAAGCGACATGACGTTTTTACATCGTAAAAAGATCGTGCCGCCTGATGAAAAGATTAACTATTTTTATAGCGATGCTTTTCTTTCCATCCGCGATGATGGCAATGGCTTCACTGATAAGAGGATATTCTCTTATTGGCTGGATGAAAAAGATCAATTCCAAAGTGAGATTGTTGCGTTTGAAAAAGTTAAAGATATCAAAGTGGAATATACAGAAGATCCAGATTCAAATACCATTATTACTATAATTCGGTCAGATGATTCTGATTTTATGTTATTCGTTTCTGCCGTAGATGCAGGCGACAAATTATTTGTCAATAAGCTAAAAGAGCAATGGAAAAAACAAAGCTAATATTAAAACTAAATGAGGTCTGAATATTTAACTAGTGTTTTATCGGGGGAAGATCAAGTGTCCTCGTTAATTGTTTTTAATTTTACAAATGAAAAATTGGTTACATGACAAGGAATTCAAACCTAAGCCTGAGTTCTTGGTCCTGAACAACTTGGTTAGCTCAACGTTGTGGTGATCCTACCACCAAAGAATACACGACTCTTAAGGAACAGCTATGCACGAAACCGTCATTAAACCACGCATCAGTGAAGTCAACGCTTTTGACCATATTAGTAATACCGTGATTCCGGTTTGGCTTGAGGAAGCTCTTCAGGAATTTTTTTTGGAGACGCTGAGATCTACGACGTTTACTTATATGTTGGCTAATCTGGAGCAAAATTTCCGTCGTGAAATATTGTACGGTAACCCAGTGCAGATCAAGACAAGTATCAAACAACTAGGTAACAGTTCGGTATCGCTGATTCAGGAGGTCTGGCAAGACGGGACCTTAGCCGTTGACGCGAAATCGGTGGTGGTTTACGTCAATAAGGAAACCAGACGGTCGACCCCTTTACCCTTGGCAATACGAGAGTTGTTTGAGACTCACTGTATATAATCTTAGAGGACAGGGTAAAGCGTTACTTTCAGGGCTATCGATAATTGAAAAGGTCAGGATTAAATGTAGATCTTAATAGTATGCCCTTTAAAAATTAGCTATTTAGGCATAGAAAAGTTACGATATCATCAGTTAATTCTCACCTACACAAGGATAGTGGCGTGATTAAAATAATGCTGGTAGATGATTCACCTGCAATGATAAATTTGATTGAAAAAATCATAGAAACAGATGTTCTTATAGACGTTAAAATATTATCGTTTTCAGATGCAAGAATAGCCAAAGAGCAATTCTTAAAAATAGCACCAGACTTTGTAATTACTGATATAGAAATGCCCTATTTTAATGGACTTCAATTTATTGAATATATTAAATCAGTAAGTACTATTCCGATATTAGCAATGTCAGGTAGTACGTTAAAAAACAATGCTACCGATACCGTTTTATATTGTGCAAAATCATTAGGCTCAGACTACACAATTTTAAAGAATGAAATTGTTAAAAATTTTTCACAACTTACTACAGATATCATTACAACACATTGTATATAGTTCTTATTTAAAATTATCTCTTAATAGTTTACCCTTTTAAAAAATACACACTTCCCCAAAGCCCTGTTATTGCAGCAGGGCTTTATTTTTAGCGTCGATGTATGTCTGTATTTGGGCGTTAGCGGAGCCAAATAACGTCGCGTTCACCGGATTTTCCGGTGTAACGGTTGGTTATGTTTTAAGAGATTTACCATAAAGGCTACTATTTTTTTAAGGACAAATATCTGCTTGTAAATTGTTTCCGCAAAACACCACCTCACCGCCTCGAATGGTGTAAAGCACTCTTGAAAAAGCTGTGACGTCTTGCATCGGGTCATCAGCGTATATC
>JAWSUX010000229.1:0-3482 GCA_033852215.1 Colwellia sp.
CTCAATTTAAGCAGCCAAGGGAGCTATCAAGTACAAACGGCTAATGGCAGTGTCACCGTTTATAAAACAAAATTAGATCAACTTAGCATCGGCAACATTTTATTATATAATGTCGCCGCTCACATTAATCCCGCAATGAAAACAGATGAAATACTTTTAGGCATGAGTGCGCTAAAACAAGTCGATTTTCATCAAACGGGTAAACAATTAATCTTACGAGATCCCCTGTAACAGGAAAAAAGCAATGCTTAGTGCACAATTAGAAAAATTACAGCAAGATATTAGTAAAACTATTTCTTGGGCCCTCTGTGAAGATTTAGGTGCCGTAGATGATGCAGCCCCTCAAGCTAGCCAAGACATTACTGCCATGCTAATTCCTGAAGATGAGCAAGCGGTGGCCACTGTTATTACCCGTGAAGATTGCATCGTTTGCGGTGTATCTTGGGTTAACGAAGTATTCAAACAACTTGATGCTTCATTAAGTAAAACCGCTGAACAAGCAACATCTACCAAGATCACTTGGTTTGTTAATGACGGTGAAGCTGTTTCAGCCAATAGCACTTTATTTGAACTTGAGGGTGATGCCCGCACTTTATTAACGGGTGAACGTGTTGCACTAAATTTTTTACAAACACTATCAGGAACAGCTACTTTAACCAGTCATTATGTAAAGGAACTAGCAGGTAGCAATACTAAATTATTAGATACCCGAAAAACCTTACCTGGACTGCGCAGCGCACAAAAATACGCAGTACTTTGTGGTGGTGGTGTAAATCATAGAATAGGCTTATTCGATGCCTTTTTAATAAAAGAAAACCATATCGCTGCTTGTGGTGGCATTAGCCAAGCAGTAGCGACCGCTAAAAGTAATCACAGTGATAAAACAGTTGAAGTGGAAGTAGAGTCACTCAATGAACTTGAACAAGCACTTAACGCTGGCGCTGATATTATTATGTTAGATAACTTCACTCCAGCAATGATAGAGCAAGCCGTCACAGCAACACGCGGTAAAGCAAAATTAGAAGTATCTGGCAACATGACCATTGATATTTTGCAAGAATACGCCAAAGCAGGTGTTGATTACATATCAAGTGGCGCATTAACCAAACATGTTAATGCCATTGATTTGTCGATGCGTTTTAAGTAACGCTATATTCAAGTAATAAAACGGACAAGAAAACAGCAAATAAAATAGCTCTCAGCTGAGAGCTATTTTATTCATTGGTGCTATGCGCCTGAAAAGTCGTCGCCCACGCAAAGAGTACCACTGGTAATTATTTGCGCTCTTAAGCCAGTACGATGGACTAACTCAGGCATAATATTTTTGGTAAGTATATTTGCTAAATGTGCACATGGCTCACACAAACGAATACCTTTTAAGCGAATATTACCAAGAGTAAATTCCTTACCTACTAAGTCATTTAAACAAACACCCGTAGTTACAATATTCCTACGAAATTCTCCATGAGTAAATTGGTAGTTGAGCTTACGATTAAAATCATCAATTTCTTCAGACTCTATCAGGGTAAGTTCAACATCAGGAAGACCCGCTAATTTTTCAGAGAAGCTACCATTACCTTTAAAGTAACGATCACCAACAACGCCCTGCCCAGCAATAAGTTCGGCGCTTGGTATACTTATCATTGTTGAACCACCGGATTCAGCTATAAAAATACTTTTAATATTACTCATTCTAACTCCTTATCAATGCTAACAATATGGTAAATTTCATTCTATATTTCTATCAACACACCTGTTTTATTTCTTATGTATGCAAGAGAGTTATAGCTGATTATTAACTCTTCGAGGTCACTTCTATATACAATGATGACGCGTTTCTCTCCACCATTTGTATATACATCGATACGCTAATTAACAACAAACTCCCCTCTAAAAACGATTACTGCATTACCAGTGATTAACACCTCTTTGCCATCCATTTCTACTTCCATAAAGCCTGTACGACTAGAACTTTGGAAAGATTTCATTTTTATTTTTCCTAACCTTTCTGACCAATATTTAGCGAGAAATGTGTGAGTGGCTCCTGTCACGGGATCTTCGTTCGTACCACTCCAAGGCCAAAAATATCGAGAGTGAAAATCATAATCCCCTTCAGATTTTGCCGTCACTAAAACGCCACTTATTGAGTTGTGTGATTTGTATAGCAACTCGTAATCGGGATTAAGCTTTGAAAGCTCGTCTGCTGTTACTATTTCAAGTAACAACATCTTGGTTTCGTGGTTGTAAACACAGTTTTGTATTTCTGTAATACCTAAAGCGGTTAATAGCGTTGCTGGTACATTGCTTGGGGTAGTTTCATAGACAGGAAAACGCATTAAAATTTTGTTATTAATACATGTTATTGGAAGTTTAATCGCTTGAATGTTAATAAACTCTACGTGTTTTACGCCAGTTGTTGCAAATATGACTTTAGCAGACGCTAACGTAGCGTGACCACAGAGAGGAATCTCCATTTTTGGTGTAAAAAAACGGATGGCTAGCGATTCACTATTTTCTATGCTAGATACAAAAGCTGTTTCTGAAAACCCTAACTCTTGGGTAATTTTCAGCATTAGTTCATCTGAAATTGAGGATTCTACAATACAAACACCTGCAGGATTTCCTTTAAATTTTTGGTCTGTAAATGAGTCGACTATAAAAGTTTTCATATATTCTCGATATTATTTTAAACGCCTATCAAAACTAAAAAAGACACTATCAAAGTGCCTTTTGTATAAGTTCTACAGTATCAACATAGGGTGTCAACTGCTCGAGATCTATTCTTATTTGTTAAGTTTTAGAGTTCCGATTTAATCAATGTGCACTCTGAAACACCTTTCTTCCCTTTATTTTCATCCACTAGTTGGAGCTCAGAGCCGCCAGAAAAAGCCCCCATTTTAACTTCTTGCCATACATAATAAATTTCGCCATTTTCTGTCTTTACATTTAATACTGATTCATCACCTTGAGACGTCAATGTATGCTCACCTTCTGGTAAAATAAATCTAAAAAATGAATTGGGCCCTGAAGTACCAGCAAGCTTCCCATCTACGGTTACGGGCATAGATAAAGCAGCTCCTAACGTTTCATTTCTATATACGTAAATTTGAGAGACATCAGCTTTCTTATCAAATTTTTTGGCCGCTAGGTCTAATTCTGGAGATGCTTTTTTTATACTTGCACACCCTCCCATGATAACCAACGATAAAACTAATACTGTTTGGCTTAATTTTTTTAATAAATTCATTTCTATTTCCTTGTTATTATTATGTTATTCAAAAGAAAGCTAAGAATATGGATAGGAATTTTTGATAAAAAACCTTTTTGTTGATTGAGTTAGCCAAATCCATAGTTTTTGTTATATTGTTTAAACAAGAGCTATACCAATATAAAGTGTAGATTTTTAAACAAATAAACTTTAAAGGTAATTACTAAATAAGGCAATACTTACCTCAGTATGAAATAGGGCAAACGGGTTAAAA
>JAWSUX010000230.1:0-9555 GCA_033852215.1 Colwellia sp.
TATTGGCTGTCTTCATCAAGTGCTAAACCAACAAATTGAGTTTGGTCTGTGCTTAGTGCTTTAGATGAATCAAACGCATAACCTTGGTTTGGCCAATAGCCTATTAGTTGAGCACCTTGTGCTTGTGCTTGTTCATGTAACATACCAAGGGCATCTTGAAACCATTCAGCGTAACCTATTTGATCACCCATGCCATATAAGGCAATAACCTTATCTGATAAATCTAAATTATTAATGTCTAACCAGATAGATTCCCAATCCTCTTGCAGCTCACCATAATCCCATGTCGAAATACCGAAAATTATGAAGTCATAGTCTAAGCAAAGAGTTAATGACTGATCTTTGATATTGTGCAGTACAACTAAATCAGCGCCTAACAAGACTTGAATTTTTTCTGCAACAATCTCGGTATAACAAGTCGTTGAGCCGTAAAATAGACCTATTTTCATAAAAAAGACTTATACAATAAAAAGTGGTAGGATTTTATCAGAAGATACCCACTTAGCTATGTGCTTTAATGACTATATTTACTGTTTATCTTAAAAAAATTGCATTATATTAGCGTAGGCTGTAATTTGTTCGCTTAAGTTCGGTCTTTATACTTAAAATAATTCAAAATATAATTCGTTTACCCGTTAGGAACTCTTATGCAAAACAAGTTTTTTTTCATTAAAGCAGCACTTATTGCCTTATCATTTTCTGCTTTGTCTTTTCATGGCCATGCTAATAGTCAAGGCAATGATAGCGTACCAGCTGTTATAGCAAAACCAGCTATTGATGATTCTACAGTCCTTAACCATGTACTTCTCAAAGAAAAAATCAACCGCTTATTCGGTTTAACCGTCGTTAAAGTGAAAAAAACGGCTATACCAGGTATTGCGTTATTAATTACCAATCAAGGGCTGTTTTATGCGGGCTACAATGGTGATTTTTTCATTCAGGGAAAAGTATATAGCTTAGGCGAAACCGTTACTGAGTTAGCGGAAGAAAGCCTCGCAAAAATGCGCCTTGAAGGTGTGGAACAGTTTAAAGAAGATATGATTGTTTATCCTGCCAAAAATGAGAAATATGTAGTGACGGCTTTTACTGATATTACCTGTGGTTATTGTCGTAAAATGCATGCAGAAATGGATGACTATAATGCTCGTGGTATTACTTTTCGTTATTTAGCTTATCCTCGTTCAGGTATTAAAGATAGGTTAGGCAATTTTTCAAATGGTTTTAAAGATTTACGTTCAGTATGGTGTAGTGATAACCCAGCTGAAGCATTAACTAAAGCCAAAGCAGGCAGTAATATAGCCTATCGTACTTGTGATAAACTTATAGAAAATCAGTATGATTTTGGTCGTCAAGTTGGCGTATCAGGAACCCCTGCTATTATTATATCAAATGGCACTATGATTCCCGGTTACAAGCCGCCGGAACAATTAGAAGCATTACTTAAAAGTTTATAATGTTTTATAACTACCGATGAAAAAAAAAATTGTTCGCCGTCAAAAGGTAGATGATAGCCATCTACCTATTTCCCTTCACGCTATTATCAAGCAAATTTATGCTACCCGTGGCGTAAAATCTGAGCAAGCACTTGAGTTAGTTGTTAATAACCTTGCTGGTGTTACTGACCTTAATGCTGCCTTTAAAGGTATAGAGCAAGCTTGTAAACTTTTGCATTTAGCATTAAAAAACCAAACTAATATCATTATTGTTGGCGATTTTGATGCCGATGGTGCAACAAGTACCGCGTTAATGATGATCGCCTTAAATCTACTTGGTAGCCATAATCACAGCTTTATTGTACCGAATCGATTTGAATATGGTTATGGTTTAACACCTGAAATAGTTGATATTGCAGCACAGCAAGGTGCACAAATGTTAGTTACGGTTGATAATGGTATTAGTTGCGTTGCCGGTGTTAAGCGTGCTAAAGAACTTGGTTTGCAGGTTATCGTTACTGACCACCATTTGCCGGGTCATTCTTTACCCAATGCTGATGCCATTGTTAACCCTAATCAAGATGGCTGCCCTTTTCCGAGCAAAGCTTTGGCTGGTGTAGGCGTAGCCTTTTATTTAATGTTAGCATTACGTAAATATTGCCGTGAAAATGATTACTTTATTGAACAGAATATTGCCGAGCCAAATATTGCACAACTGCTTGATTTGGTTGCCTTAGGAACGGTTGCTGACGTCGTATCACTTGATGCGAATAATCGTATTTTAGTAGAGCAAGGGCTGAAACGTATTCGCGCAGGGAAAACTCGTCCCGGCATTCAGGCCTTAATTGAAATAGCGAATAAGAATCCAAAAAGATTAATTGCCAGTGACTTTGGTTTTGCACTTGGTCCTCGCATCAACGCTGCAGGACGCTTAGATGACATGTCTTACGGCATTAATTGCTTGTTATCACCTGATTTAACAAGTGCTAGAGCCATGGCTCGTGATTTGGATGACTTAAATAAAGCACGTCGTGAAATAGAACAAGGTATGCAGCTTGAGGCAGAGCAAGTGCTTACTTCACTTGATTTTGATGAAGAAAATCTGCCTAACGCTATTGCTCTTTATCAGCAAGACTGGCATCAAGGTGTTATTGGTATTGTTGCTGGCCGGCTAAAAGAGAAGTTTCATCGTCCTTGCATTGTCTTCGCTAATGGTAAAGAGGATGACTCTATTGATGCTGTTGATAGAGAAATTAAAGGCTCTGCGCGTTCTATTCCAGGTTTACATATCCGAGACCTATTAGAGCATATCGACAGTCAAAATCCTGAACTTATTCTTAAATTTGGCGGGCATGCAATGGCCGCAGGTTTATCTATCAAACATAGTGATTTTACTCGGTTTCAACAATTATTTAATGAGTTAGCAGGAAAGTGGCTAAGAGCAGAAGATTTGCAAAGTATTATTTTTTCTGACGGTGAACTTCCTCTTGATTACCTTAGTTTAGACTTTGCAGAGAAGTTACGTGACGCAGGCCCTTGGGGTCAAAGTTTTCCTGAACCATTATTTGATGATACTTTCTCCTTGATTCAACAACGTATTGTGGGTGAAAAACACTTAAAGTTGCTTGTTGAAAAAAGTAACGAGCATGGTAAACAGGTTTTTGATGGTATCGCTTTTAATATCGATGTAAAAGCTTGGCCTAATAATAAAGCCAAACAAGTGCATCTAGCTTATCGTCTTGATATTAATGAGTTTAGAGGAAAACGAACAGTGCAATTGATGATTGAAAATATTACAGTGGTTAGTCCATAGGCCTTGATGAAATTATAGGACTAGCCTTATTAGTATTTCTTTAGAAAGGTTATTACCGTCTTTATTCAGGTACTTATCGTATTTATATTAACTCGCTAGGTTATTACCAAAAAAAACGTAGAGGATCGCTCATCTACGTTAATGATATAAAAATTATAATGCGATACGCTTATATTTAATACATGTGCTGACCACCATTAATGGATAAGGTCGAGCCCGTAATAAAACCAGCTTCATCAGCAATTAAAAATAAGACCGAACGAGCAACATCTTCTGGTTGGCCTAAACGTCCAACCGGTATAGTTCTAATAATTTTTGCTAAAACTTCCTCAGGTACGGCGCGAACCATATCCGTTTCAACATAACCTGGAGCAATCGCATTTACGGTAATGCCTTTTGCTGCCCCTTCTTGTGCTAATGCTTTGGTCAATCCATGAATACCAGATTTAGCAGCGGCATAGTTCACTTGACCATATTGGCCTGCTTGACCATTTACAGAGCTTATATTAACAATACGTCCAAATGAGCGTTCTCTCATACCTTCAATAACAGCACGAGAGGTATTGAAACAAGAGGATAAATTGGTTTGAATAACTTTATTCCAACTATCAAAATCCATTCTGTGCATAGTGCTATCTCTGGTAATTCCTGCATTATTTACAAGAATATCGACAGGCCCAATTTCAGACTCTATATCATTAACCGCTTCAGTTACACTTTCAAAATCACTAACATCAAATTTATACGCTCGAATACCTGTTCGTATTGTAAACTCTTGAGCTGCCTGAACATTGCCTGCATAATTAGCAATGACAGTATACCCATGTTCCTTTAACATAACGCTAATTGATTCGCCTATTCCACGGGTTCCACCTGTTACTAAAGCAATGCGTCCCATCACTGTACTCCTTGTTGTATTTCATAATAGTTATTATAGAGGTTCTTAAGTTTGATATTTACCAAGCTTCACTGCTCAATAAATATCATATCTCAAGCTGAATCATTCAACTAGTTGACCTCTGTAAGTACCTCTCCAAAATTTAATTTTCTTTTTGATTACAATTTCGACTATTATCGATATAAAATGTTAAATATTCGTTAATTATGAGGTAGGTTGTTTTTTCATTTGATGACAGGTCAGTTAATGACCATCATTTCGTTATATCCTTATGTTATATGTAATTCCTTCATTGTTTGGCGTGTAGGGGGTTAAAACTTGTACTTGAAATACAAGAGTTGACGTGTTCAGTTAACACTAGCAAGTATCGTTTCTCTGTTTAAATACAGAGAGAAATAAAATACCGGATGAAATATAATAATAAAAATCATGGTGTTAAGTGGTGAGTAAGCAGTGATGCAGTCTAGTTACTAGGAGGTAAAAGTAGGTTTGATAAAACAAACCCACTTTCATTTACTTGTTAACCTATTTATTTCAGAAAATAATTAGTTATATTTCTTAATAAACTTTGTAATACTAGGTGCTATTTTATCACGAAAAGCAGAGCCGCTAAACGTGCCAAAATGTCCTACACCTTCAAAAACCTCATGAAATTTATCTTTTTCTGGAATATTGACACATAAGAATTGCGCTGCTTCTGTTTGCCCTACAGAACAAATATCATCCTTTTGCCCTTCAATGGTATATAATGGAGTATTAGTTATTGCTGATAAATCTACTAATTCACCTAGGTAAGTCATTTTGCCAGTAGCTAAATCTTGATTAAGGAATACTCGGTCGACAGTCTCTAAATAGAATTCACCATTAAGGTCCAATACCGATAAATATTCATCATAAAAACTACGATGACGTTTTCTCTTTTCTTCTTTTCCATGGAACACATGACTAATATAATCAGTATGTTTTTTCGCATGGCTTTCCATATTCATCGCCATAAAAGAAGTTAATTGGATAAAACCAGGGTATACTTTTCTTCCTGCGCCGGGGTGACGATTAGGCACTGGCATAATTACATTATTTTCAAACCAGCTTAAATCTTTATCACTTGCATACTTATTGAGTTCATTAGGATTGATACTTGTATCAATAGGACCTGCCATCAAGGTAATAGATTTAGGCGCGGCAGGATGTTTTGCTTTAGCCATGACAGCTGTTGCTATTAAAGCCTGAACCGTAGGTTGACAAACCGCTAATAAATGAGTGTTTTCACCAATCTCTTTCATAAACTCGATAAGGTAACTTACATAATCATCAAAACCAAAGCCGCCATCAGATAATGGAACGTTTTTAGCGTCAAGCCAATCAGTAATGTAAACATCATGGTCTGTAACTAAACGTGCTATTGTTGCTTTCAACAACGTTGCATGATGACCCGAAAGTGGAGCAACCAAGAAAAGTTTTGACTGTTTAACCTTTGTATCTTTTTTGAAATGGATTAAATGACAAAAAGGTTTTGAAATAAGTGTTTCTTCGGTAACGTTAACCGTCTTTCCATCAACTATTGTTGTTTTAATGTCAAAAGCTTGTTTATCGTAAACTTTAGTGTGATGGTAAGCACTATCAAGTCCGGTAATAATGCTTTTACCCAGTAAGGTCTTCGTCAAAGGGTTAAAGGGATGAGCCATTAATTGTTGATTCACTGCGATAAATCCATTCATCATTTCAGCAGAGCGGGTGTAGAGGTCGTAATTTTGATACATCATATGTTTTATCCTGCAGTGCAGCATTTGGATTTGGAGCGAGTGTACCTAGTAAAATCAGTTTGGTCAATCATTCTTTGCTGCACCGCATCAAAAAACAATCATATTCATAAGTATTTACTGTATATAGGCACGTTCTATATGTTATATTAGCTTCATACAAGGCTGTTAATTTAATGTTAATTTAATGTTTATTTAGGTTTCTATTAAACAAATTTGTAACTTATTTTATTGTTCGTACATTGCTTATTATTAATAATTTAGAAAATATTTTAATTTCGAACTGCTTTAAATAGCAAATAGATTATAACAACATCATTTACAAGGATATATTATGGAATCAAGTCAGCAGAATGAAGTAGTTGATTTTTTAGAGCAATACTCAGAGTTATTTAACAGCATGGTCAAGCAAGTTTTAAGTGACTCTGATAAAGCAAGCTTAAATTCAATGATGGACTCAGATAAATTATCTCAACTTCTTTCAGAAGGGGTGAAAGTTGATACCGCCATGTTGTTTAATAAACAAATGGCTTTTATGAACCAGCAAGCTGAGCTTTGGCAAAGCGCAACTAAAGCATTACTCGGCACAAAAAGTGAACCCGTTGTCTCTGAAGAAGGTAATGATAAAAGATTTAAAGACAGTGAATGGTCTGAGAACCCTGTTTTTAACTATTTAAAACAGTCATACCTTCTAAATTCGAACATGATGAAAGAAACGGTCGAGAGTTTACATTTCGATGATCCCAAAGCTGAAGAGCAAGTTAAGTTCTATACTCGACAATATATTAATTCTGTTTCTCCAACTAATAATGCCTTAACAAATCCAGAAGTTTGTCGAGATATATTAGAGTCCAAAGGTGAGAACCTAATCAAGGGGCTACAAAACTTCATGCAAGACTTACAAAAAAGTCCTGCTGATGCGCTTAAAATAAATCAAACTGATGTTGATGCGTTTACTTTAGGGGAAGACTTAGCTTACACCCCTGGTGATGTCATTTACCAAAATGATTTAATTCAGCTTATACAATATAAAGCCACCACTAAAAAAGTGAATGAAGTTCCTTTGTTGTTTATTCCTCCTTTTATTAATAAGTACTATGTCTTGGACATGGATGAACAAAAATCACTTGTAAAATGGGCTGTAGGTCAGGGGCATACAGTGTTTATCATTTCATGGGTTAACCCAGACAAGACACTTTCTCATAAAGGCTTTAATGACTACATGAAAGAAGGGCCAATCGCAGCACTTGATGTAATCGAGGAAGTAACAAAATCAAGTAAAGTGAATGTTGTAGGTTATTGCATTGGTGGAACATTGTTAGCAACAACTCAATCATATTTATTAGCGAAAGGCGATACACGAATAAACTCATTGACCTTTTTAGCAACATTATTAGATTTTGAAGAGCCGGGTGAAATTGGCGTTTATCTTTCTAAGCAAATGTTACCTTTCTTGAAAAAGGACATTAAAAAGAAAGGTATATTAGATGGTCGTGTGCTTGGGTTAGCGTTTAGCATGTTACGTGAAAATAGCCTGTTTTGGTCATATTTTGTTAATAACTACTTAAAAGGAAAAGATCCTGCACCATTCGATATTTTATATTGGAACAGTGACTCTTCAAATTTGCCTGCAGAAGCCTTTGATTTTTATATGACAAATACCTATCAAGAGAACAACTTGATAAAAGATGGTGCTGTTGAAGTTGAGGGCGTCCCTATTGAATTAAGTAAAATTGATACGCCAAGTTATTTCTTAACAACAATTGCAGATCATATTGTCTTGTGGCAAGCCTCGTACAAAGGAGCTAAAGCTCTTTCTGGACCCAAAAGGTTTGTTCTAGCTGGTTCTGGCCATTTAGCAGGTATTATTAACTCGGTAGATCATGGTAAATATCCACATTGGGTTAATGACGATTTTTCTGACTCTGCCGAACATTGGTTTGAAGGCTCTATCAAAAAAGAAGGTTCTTGGTGGACAGATTGGGAAGGCTGGGTTGCTCCTCAATCAGGTAAGAAAATAACAGCACGTAAGCAAGGTTCTAAAGAATATGCAAGTATTGAAGCTGCTCCAGGTAGCTACGTTAGAAAGCGTATTTAGGATATTAAACTGTAATAGATAATGATGCTATTTTTTGCATTATTTTGTTATCTATAGTTAAGATGAAAGCGACCTCAAAGGTCGCTTTTTTTATAGGTAGTATATCTGTTATACTGCACGTTAAACTACTTAGTCTAAATTGTTCGTATCGTAGCGTAAGTAAAAATTAATAACTAACCGAGGTTACCGTTGATCAAAATTAAAAGATATCCAAACCGCCGCCTTTATGACACAACAAAAAGTCATTATGTAAACTTGGATTATATTCGAGAATTAGTTATTGCTAATCAAGAGTTTCAAATAGTTGACTCCAAAACAGAAGAAGATAAAACGCGTAGTATCTTAATCCAAATTATTAGTGAAGAAGAAACCAGTGAGCGGCAATCGTTATTAACCAATACTTTATTGAAGCGGTTGATATGTTTTTATGGTAATGATAATCAAGACTATTTACAGCAGTTTCTTGAGCAAAGTCTATCTGCTTTCATGGAGCACCAAGATGATATTTTAAAACTAAACAGTGATATTAGTAAAAACTCTCCTTTTGGTTTATTTGGTAGCATTGTTGAGCAAAACATGAATATGTGGAATAAATTTCAGAAACCAAAAGATAAAAAGTAATATTTTGTTGCACTGCAACAAAATAATAGTTGACTCCAAACTAAAAAATTGATTAAATTCTCATTAAGCAATGCTGCCGAGCAGCAAAATTTTAGGAGAAGTGCATGTTTAATCAATTTACAGAGTTATTTCAGACCTCATTAAAACCAATTGAGAAATTGGTTGAATTAAATATATCAACAACAAGTACTGTTGCACATCAGCAAGGATTGCTAATTGCTAGTTTGCTCGATAACAGTATTTCATTTAGAGAAAATATGTCTGCAACTACGGACATAAATCATTTTGTTGCGGAGCAGTCAAAATTTAGTGCTGATGTACAAAGCCAGTTGACTGAAACGATGAAACAAACATCTGAAACACTTACTAAGGCGCAAGAAGATGCAGCCGCTATTATTAATGAGTCATTTTCGGCATTTTCAGCTGAAGTTAAAGTAGCGCCAAAAGCTGAAGTAAAAGTAGCGCCAAAAGCTGAAGTTAAAGTAGCACCGAAAGCCGAAGTTAAAGCAGCGCCGAAAGCTGAAGTTAAAGTAGCACCGAAAGCAGCACCAAAAGCTAAAGTTAAAGCAGCATATAAAAAGTAATAATGTTTGATGGTTTGCTTTTTTAAGTATATCAGTAGCTTACATGTATCTCTTGTGTTTTGATGCGGAGTAACAAAAAACTGTTGACGACCATCTTATGACCAATTATACTAGTTTAAATCAACTTGCTGCGATGCAGCATATCAAAAAGGAAAATTTATTATGTTTACAGAAATAACGGAACAATTTACTACAGCAATGAAATCATTCAACAATGTAGATCAGTTCTCTACAGATATGAAACCATTTAACAGCCTTGTAGAAATTAATACTAAAACAGTTGAGCAATTAGTCAATCAGCAAGCTGCATTAATTAATACAATCATGAACGATAGCGCGACTCAAGCT
>JAWSUX010000231.1:0-3261 GCA_033852215.1 Colwellia sp.
ACTAATTACCAACAAAATTATGCAGTAGAGAAAATCATACCCAAAAGTATTTCAGCTACTATTAATAATAAAAAAATAGCTATTAAACAGCTAACAATGGTGACAAATCAAGCAAGCATTACCTGGCTAAGCACAAAAAATAATAAACAAATAAAACGTCATGTTATTACTAAAAATGACAACATGCGTAGTGCGCTACAATTGATGAACCATCAAGGTGGTGCTCATTTAGTTATACTTCACCCTAGCCATGAAAAAAGCTTTAAACATTACCAAAGTTACTTTGCTGGTGGTATCACTAAGCTTGCTGAAAGAAATAATGACAAAAAGTCGGCAAGCATCGTTATGGTTTTAAGTGACATAAAAAAAGTGGATAGCTTTAATATAAAGGGCACAACAACAGTTGCGAAAACTAATTTAAGCAATGTAGTGGGTATATTGCCTGGTAAAAGTAAAGCTCATGAAATTGTTTTATATAGCGCTCATTATGATCATTTAGGTGAAAAGACATCTATAAAAGGAGTGCATGAAATATTTAATGGGGCTGATGATGATGCTTCTGGCGTTAGTGCTATTATCAACTTAGCAAGCCACTTTGCCAAAACAAGTGCTAATGAAAGAACGATAATGTTTGTTGCCTTTAGTGCAGAGGAAATTGGAGGTTTTGGCTCGAAATTTTTTTCTAAACAAGTAGATGCAAACAACATTACTGCAATGATAAATATTGAAATGATAGGTAAACCTGCCAAATTTGGCGCGGGTACCGTTTGGATGACAGGAATTGACCGCTCAAACTTAGGTGAAAAATTAAATCAAACACTTGAGAAAGATAGATTAACAATTCATGCAGATCCCTATCCTGAACAAAACTTATTCTATCGTTCAGATAATGCGACCTTAGCAAGGCTTGGCGTGCCCGCTCATAGTTTTAGTAGTACTCAACTTGATAAAGATGAGCATTATCATCAAGCCAGCGATGATATTAACAGCTTAGATTTAAACTCAATGCACCAAGTAATAAAAACTATCGCGATTGCAACCGCACCACTCGTAACAGGGGAAATGACACCGTCGCGTATCAATATCAACTTAGTGAAAGATATAGGTCTGATTTACTAAATAATCGCAATCAAAATATTTTTATGAAAAACTATTTAGTGTGAAGATCAAGCAGCAATGACTTCTAATGGACAACGTAATTGGAACTCTAGTTTATTTTTACTGGTTACTTGAAAGCCATGTCTAAGGTACAGGGCTCTGGCTGGATTTTTCAACAATACATTAAGCGTGATTGGTAAGCTTAATTGTAATGCTCTTTTTTTTACTACTGATAGCACCCTACTACCAATACCACGTTTTTGATATTTCGGTAGGATTTGTAATTGCCTAATGTGCAGGCTTTTTTCTGTTCCATTTAAAGAGGTTACGCCAAGTTTCAGTACACCTATCGGTTTACGATCAACAAGTATAATATGGTTTTCATAAAAGTATTCTTTAATACGCTCAAGGTGCTGTTTGTTTAACATTGTTATGCCCGCAGCAACTAAATGTTTTGTCATTGTTTTCTTGCGCAAATCGAGTAAAAAATCAATGTCATCATCTTTTACTTTTCTAAAGCCCACAGTAAATTTCATTGTATTCAATTCTATTTAGCGCTTAGTTAATATTAATTTGATCATAACTAGCACCTTGGTTTAATACCAGTAATCTATTCAAATTATCTAATAAAAATTAATATCAGCGTTAAAGCTGAGTTTGTGATGATAAAACTGAGGGGGGTTAATAAAAGTTGTATCTAGAGCTATATTCAATTTTGAGAATGGCATAACCATCCTCAAAATCAATACCTACCTATATGGCTTATAATTCCAATTGAAGATACCGTTGGAATTTTTCTGAATATGATGCTATTCAGAAAAAACCTTCATGTTATTTATTTGCTAGCTCACGCAAAGCAAACTTTTGTATTTTACCTGTAGACGTTTTTGGTAGAGCACCAAATATAACGGTTTTTGGCGCTTTAAATTTTGCCATATTGTCACGACAAAAAGCTATTATCTCTTGTTCCGTTACTTCAACATTTGGCATTAGAGTTATGAATGCACAAGGAGTTTCTCCCCATTTATCATCTTTTTTCGCTACCACGGCCACTTCTTGAACTTTAGGATGACGGTATAATACATCTTCAACTTCTACACTTGAGATGTTTTCACCACCTGAAATAATGACATCTTTAGAGCGATCTTTTATTTCAATATAACCATCACTGTGCCAAACAGCAATATCACCAGAATGAAGCCAGCCACCTTCAAAAGCAGCCTGAGTCGTAGAAGGATTTTTTAGGTAGCCCTTCATTACGAGGTTACCTCGCATAAAGATCTCGCCAACTGATTTACCATCCTTCGGCATAGGCTCTAAGGTTTCAGGATCGGCTATCATTAATTGTTCAAGCATTGGAGAACGAACCCCTTGGCGAGACTTTAATTTAGCTTGGTTTTCTGGAGTTTCCTCGTTCCATTCGTCATGCCAAGCACAAACAACAGAAGGACCATATGTCTCAGTTAAACCATAAGTATGCGTCACTTTAAACCCTGAAGCTTCCATTCCCTCAATCACTGAAGCTGGTGGCGGTGCACCCGCAGTCATTACTTTAACTTGATGATTGATGTCCGCTTTCAATGAAGCATCTGCGCCGTTAAGCATATTTAATACAATAGGAGCACCACAAAAATAGCCTACTTTTTCTGATTTAATTGCATTAAATATAGGCTCCGCACGCACATGGCGTAAGCTAACACTCGTACCAATGGTTGCAGCAATTGACCAAGGAAAACACCAGCCATTACAATGGAACATAGGTAGCGTCCATAAGTAGACAGGATGTTCGCCCATACTCCACGACAGAACATTACTCACAGCATTCAAATAGGCACCACGGTAATGATAAACTACCCCTTTAGGATCGCCTGTTGTGCCTGAAGTGTAATTTAAGGTAATAGCATCCCATTCATTATTCGGTCGTAGCGGTTCAAAATCACTATCTCCTTCATCAAGTAACTGATCATAGGTTAACGAGCCGATTAATTCACCTTCGTTAAAGTTAGGATCATCAATATCAATAACTAAGGGAGCATTGGGAATCATGCGTAATGCTTTTTTTACTACTGGGCTGAATTCTTTATCGGTAATTAATACTTTAGTTTCTGCATGCGCCAGTATAAAAGCAATCGCTTCGGCATCAAGACGAGTATTAATTGAATT
>JAWSUX010000633.1:0-463 GCA_033852215.1 Colwellia sp.
GCGTTAGAGCTATATGGAAATTATCGAGTACTCGTCTAGTTGGGCGAAAGAAATAGCTAATTTATTTTATAGGTCTGTACATGCAATAGATTCTTCTGTTTATTCCGATAGAGAAAAGAATGCATGGGCACCAAAGCCTATCGATTATGATAAGTGGAAATATAGGCTTGATAATAAAAAGCCTTTTTTACTTATAATTAAAGGCGAATTAGCTGGTTTTATTGAGTTTGAGTTAGATGGGCATATAGATTGCACTTATGTATTGCCAAAATATCAAAACATTGGAGTGGCAAGTTTATTGCTACAGCACGTTATTTCAGTGGCTCAAAAATTAAAATTGAAGCAATTATATGTAGAGGCTTCAATTGTTGCGAAACCTTTATTTGAAAAATCTGGCTTTATAGTTAAAAGTACAAATGAAGTCATTAGAAATAACGTAGTTTTAATAAATTACTCAATGCTT
>JAWSUX010000019.1:0-8462 GCA_033852215.1 Colwellia sp.
GCTTTATCACCAGTACGGAAACCACATTTTAAAATGCGAGTGTAACCACCTGGACGTTCTTGGTAACGAGCACCAAGTTCGCTGAATAAAATACCTACTACTTCTTTATCTTGTGTACGAGCAAACGCTAAACGGCGATTTGCAACACTGTCGGTCTTAGCCAATGTAATCAATGGCTCTACTACCATACGTAGTTCTTTAGCTTTAGCTACAGTCGTTTTAATAACGCCGTGCTTAACTAAAGAGCTTGCCATATTGCGGAACATCGCTTGACGATGACTGCTATTACGGTTTAACTGGCGACCGCTTTGACGATGACGCATAAGTTAATCCTTCTCTCAAACTATTAATAAAAAAACGATGATCGAACTAGTCGTTGTCAACAATGCTTTCTGGTGGCCAGTTTTCTAGGCGCATGCCTAGTGACAAACCACGCGACGCTAACACGTCTTTAATTTCAGTTAGAGACTTCTTACCTAAATTAGGCGTTTTAAGAAGCTCAACTTCAGCACGTTGTACTAAATCACCAATGTATTGAATTGCTTCTGCTTTTAAACAGTTTGCTGAGCGAACAGTTAGCTCTAGATCATCAACAGGACGAAGCAAGATTGGGTCGAATAATGGTTTTTCTTCCACTTTTTCAACTTCTTTAATATCACGAAGTTCAACAAACGCATCTAGCTGTTCAGCTAAAATAGTTGAAGCACGACGGATAGCTTCTTCCGGATCCAATGTACCATTGGTTTCCATATCTAAAACTAATTTGTCTAAATCTGTACGTTGTTCAACACGTGCAGAATCAACATCATAGGCAATTCTTACTACTGGGCTGAATGAAGCATCAACCAACAAACGACCAATAGCACGATCTTCTTCCTCGGCATCGCGACGAACTGAAGCAGGTACGTAACCACGACCCATTTCAATCTTAATGCGCATACTGATAGCACCTTCACCTGTTAAGGTGCAGATAACATGCTCTGGATTTGCAATAGTTACATCTCCATCATGCTGAATATCAGCTGCCGTTACAGGGCCTTCACCAGACTTAGTTAAAGTTAGAACGGCTTCATCTTTGCCTTCTAATAAAACTGCTAGTCCTTTAAGGTTTAACAATATTTCGATGATGTCCTCTTGAACACCTTCTTTACTACTGTACTCATGTAATACACCATCAATTTCTACTTCAGTTACAGCACAACCTGGCATTGAAGATAAAAGAATACGGCGTAACGCATTACCTAAAGTGTGACCAAAACCACGTTCTAGTGGCTCTAAAGTGACTTTAGCGCGACGAGGGTTGATATTTTCAATACCAACCATGCGTGGTCTAAGGAATTCGGTTACAGAACCCTGCATATGTGTCCTCTCTTAAAGTGCAACTTTACTATTTAGAGTAAAGTTCAACAATCAACTGTTCATTAATTTCGGCAGATAAGTCAGCTCTGTCTGGAACACGTTTAAAAACGCCTTCTAGTTTCTTGTTATCTACTTCAACCCAAAGTGGTTTCTCACGTTGATCAGCTAACTCTAAAGCAGCAATTATACGCGCTTGAGTTTTAGACTTCTCACGAACAGAAACAGTATCTTCAGCTTTAACAGTGAAAGATGGAATATTAACTACAACGCCGTTTACCACGATAGCTTTATGGCTAACTAATTGACGGGCTTCAGCACGAGTGCTGGCATAACCCATACGGTAAACTACATTATCTAAACGAGTTTCTAAAAGTTGTAACAAGTTTTCACCTGTATTACCTTTTAAACGTGCCGCTTCTTTGTAGTAATTACTGAATTGTTTTTCTAGCACGCCAAAAATACGACGAACTTTTTGTTTTTCACGAAGTTGAACACCGTAATCAGACAAACGACCGCGACGGGCGCCGTGTTGACCTGGTATTGTTTCGATTTTACATTTAGTGTCAATTGCTCTAACACCGCTTTTAAGGAACAAATCTGTACCTTCGCGACGACTAAGCTTTAACTTAGGACCTAAATATCTAGCCATTTTCTTTCTCCAACTATCCTAAAAAAAGTACGATTAAACGCGGCGTTTCTTAGGAGGACGACAACCATTATGAGGAATAGGTGTAACGTCAGTAATGTTGGTGATTTTAAAACCAGCAGCATTTAAAGCACGGATAGCAGATTCACGACCTGGACCCGGACCTTTAACGAACACTTCAATATTCTTCAAGCCAAACTCTTTTGCAACAAGACCTGCGCGGTCTGCAGCTACTTGCGCAGCGAAAGGGGTAGATTTACGTGAACCACGGAAACCTGAACCACCTGCAGTTGCCCAAGATAATGCATTACCTTGACGGTCTGTAAGAGTCACGATTGTGTTGTTGAAAGAAGCATGGATATGAGCCATGCCATCAGCAACTTGTTTTTTTACGCGTTTACGCGAACGAACTGGTGTTTTAGCCATTGTCTAGTTCCTCTTACTTCTTAATTGGCTTACGAGGGCCTTTACGGGTACGCGCATTTGTTTTAGTGCGTTGACCACGTAAAGGAAGACTGCGACGGTGACGAATGCCACGGTAACAACCTAAATCCATAAGACGTTTAATGTTCATTGAAACTTCACGGCGCAAATCACCTTCAACGGTAAATTTGTCCACTTCAGCGCGAAGCAAATCAATTTTTGCTTCGTCTAGTTCACTGATCTTAGTTGATTCAGGGATACCAGCAGCTACACAGATTGCTTTCGCACGTGTTGCACCGATACCGTAAATCGCAGTAATGGCGATTACTGCATGTTTGCGATCAGGGATGTTAATGCCAGCGATACGGGCCACTAATCACATCTCCTATTAATAATTTAAATTACTTTGGTTGGAAAGCCCGTTAGGATACCCAACCATTCTCTTTTTTTGCAATCGAAGCGGCATTATACAGATAATTCTGCATAATGCTACTGCTAAAAGATTTAGGTTAAAAGCTAAGCTTAACCTTGTCTTTGTTTGTGCTTTGGTTCAGTACAAAGAACGCGAATCACGCCTTTACGCTTAACCACTTTACAATTACGACAAATCTTTTTTACGGATGCACGTACTTTCATTTTATACTCCGTTAACTAAATCAGTTCGGTCTAACGACCGTAACCTTTTAAGTTTGCTTTTTTAAGTACATTGTCATATTGATGAGACATCATATGCGTTTGTACTTGTGCCATAAAGTCCATAATCACTACTACGATAATCAATAATGATGTACCGCCGAAATAGAACTGAACGTCCCATGCCATGATCATAAACTGTGGAACCAAACAGACAAAAGTAATATACGCCGCACCACAAAGGGTTAAACGTGTCATTACTTTATCTATGTATTTGGATGTTTGTTCACCCGGACGAATCCCTGGAATGAACGCACCTGACTTTTTCAAGTTATCTGCAGTTTCACGCGGATTGAAAACAAGAGCCGTATAAAAGAAACAGAAAAATATTATTGCTGCTGCTAACATGAAAACATACAAAGGTTGCCCTGGCGACATCGCCTGAGAAACACCTTGTAAGAAATCAGCTACAGGGCCATCACCTTGTCCAAACCAACTAGCAATAGTGCCTGGGAACAAGATAATACTTGAGGCAAAGATTGGCGGAATTACACCCGCCATATTCACTTTCAATGGTAAATGTGTGCTTTGCGCGGCAAAAACCTTTCGGCCTTGTTGGCGCTTAGCATAATTAACAACAATACGTCGTTGACCACGTTCCACAAATACTACTAAGAAAGTTACTGCAAATACCACAACGCCTATAAGCAATAATACTAATAAGTGCAATTCACCTTGACGCGCCATTTCAGCAGTTTGACCTACCGCAGATGGCATGCCAGCAACAATACCCGCAAAGATAATAATCGAAATGCCATTACCAATACCACGCTCAGTAATTTGTTCACCTAACCACATTAAAAACATGGTACCAGTAACCAAACTAACTACCGCGGTGAAATAGAAACCAAAACCAGCATTAATAACTAGACCTTGCATCATTTCCGGTAAACTTTTAGCAATTGCAATTGATTGTACTGTTGCTAGAACTAATGTGCCGTAACGGGTGTACTGACTAATTTTACGACGTCCAGCTTCACCTTCTTTTTTCAGTTCTGCCATTGCTGGGTGCATAACCGTAAGCAATTGCATAATGATTGAAGCTGAGATGTACGGCATAATACCAAGCGCCAATACTGAGGCTCGCTCAAGTGCACCACCAGAGAACATGTTAAACATCTCTACAATGGTGCCCTTTTGCTGATCAAAGAACTGAGCTAATACAGCGGCATCAATACCAGGGATCGGCACAAAAGATCCTAAACGTAGCACAACAAGTGCAATGAATACGAACCATAATCTTTGTTTTAGCTCAGACAAACCGCCTGCGCCACTACTTCCCTTTTGAGAAGCCATTCCTGGTGTAGCCATATCTGTATTATTCCTCGATGTTACCACCGGCAGCTTCAATAGCCGCACGAGCACCTTTAGTTACGCCTAAACCGCGAACTGTAATCTTGCGTGTAATTTCGCCCGAAAGCATAATTTTCGCAGAGATAACGTTACGATTGATTAATCCAGCGTCTTTAAGCGCGTGAATATCAACAACATCACCTTTGATTAGGTTTAATTCATGTAAACGAACTTCAGCGCGAACTAAAGATTTACGTGACGTAAAACCAAATTTAGGTAAACGTTGTTTCAATGGCATTTGACCACCTTCAAAACCAGGACGTACACTACCGCCAGAACGAGACTTCTGACCTTTGTGACCACGACCACCAGTTTTACCGATGCCTGAACCAATACCACGACCACAGCGCTTTTTAGCTTTGTGAGATCCTGGTGCAGGGGATAAAGTATTTAAATGCATTATTAATCCTCCACCTTAATCATGTAAATAACCTTGTTGATCATACCGCGTACAGACGGAGTATCTTCTAACTCTACTGTATGGTTGATACGACGTAGACCAAGGCCTTTTAACGTAGCTCTATGTTTCGGTAAACGACCGATAGAACTTTTTATTTGAGTTACTTTAACTGTTTTAGACATTCTCAATTACCCCAAAATTTCGTCAACGCGTTTGCCACGTTTAGCTGCCATGCCTTCTGGTGAATGCATATTCACTAGGGCAGAAACAGTAGCGCGAACTACGTTGATTGGGTTAGTAGAACCGTATGCTTTTGATAATACGTTCTGAACGCCTGCAACTTCAAGTACTGCACGCATCGCGCCACCGGCGATGATACCTGTACCTTCAGAAGCTGGTTGCATGTAAACTTTTGAACCAGAATGCTTGCCAATAATGACATGCTGAAGAGTAGTACCCTTCAAGTCAACATTTACAATGCTACGGTGTGCTTTTTCCATTGCTTTTTGAATTGCAGCAGGCACTTCACGTGCTTTGCCGTAACCAAAACCAACACGACCTTTACCGTCACCAACTACTGTTAGTGCTGTAAAACTGAAAATACGACCACCTTTAACCACTTTTGAAACGCGATTAACGGCGATTAGCTTTTCAGCCATATCACTTTGCTGTGAGTTTTCTTGATTATGATTAGCCATTATCAACCCCTAGAATTGAAGACCAGCTTTACGAGCTGCTTCTGCTAACGCTTTTACGCGACCATGGTAACGAAAACCAGAGCGATCAAAAGCAATGCTTGTGATTCCCTTAGCTACAGCACGTTCAGCAATTGCTGTACCTACTGCAGTTGCTGCTGCAACATTACCTGTTTTTTCCAATTGAGCTGCTACTTCTTTATCTAAAGTAGACGCAGATGCGATTACTTCAGAACCAGTTGGCGCGATCAATTGAGCGTAAATGTGACGAGGAGTACGGAATACAACTAAACGATTCGCACCCAACTCGCTAATTTTTGCACGAGAGCGTTTAGCTCTGCGCAAACGAGATGTTCTCTTATCCATAGTATTACCCTACTTCTTCTTAGCTTCTTTACGACGAACATGTTCATCAGCGTAACGTACGCCTTTACCTTTATAAGGCTCAGGTTTACGGTATGCACGAATGTTCGCAGCGGTTTGGCCAACTAAATGTTTATCACAACCTTTCAGTATGATTTCAGTTTGGCTAGGAGTTTCACAAGTAATTCCTTCTGGAATTGCATGTTTAATTGGGTGTGAAAAACCTAAAGATAAATCTAATGATTTACCCGCAGCTTTGGCACGGTAACCAACACCTTGTAAAACTAATTTCTTTTCAAAACCTTTACTTACGCCTTCAACCATATTATTGATTAAAGCACGTGTAGTACCGGCTTGAGCCCAAGCGCCTTTAACATCAGCAACGATATTAGTAATGATGTTACTTTCTTCTTGAGAAACAACAACGTCACTATGAATCGTACGTGATAATTCACCTACTGGACCTTTAACTTTAATGTCTTGACCTGATAACGTAATGGTAACGCCGGCAGGAACAACGACTGGTGCTTTTGCAACACGAGACATACTATTCTCCTTACTCTACGAAACCAAGAACTTCACCGCCAATACCCGCAGAGCGAGCGGCACGATCCGTCATCAAACCTTTAGAAGTTGAAATAATCGCAATACCCATACCTGCAAGAACTTTAGGAAGTTCATCACAGCTTTTGTATATACGAAGACCAGGACGTGAAACACGTTTGATCACTTCAATTACTTCTTTACCTTCAAAATACTTCAACGTTACAGATAATTCTGGTTTAACATCACCAGCTACTGTGAAATCTGAAATATAACCTTCTTCTTTAAGTAAGTTGGCAATTGCAACTTTAACTTTAGAAGATGGCATTGTAACTGCAACTTTTGTTGCAGATTGACCGTTGCGGATGCGTGTAAACATGTCCGCGATAGGATCAGTCATCATAACCATTTACTCCCGTGAATTACCAACTAGCTTTCTTAAGACCTGGAACTTCACCACGCATAGTTGCTTCACGCAACTTAATACGGCTTAAGCCGAATTTACGTAAGAAACCATGTGGACGACCAGTAATGTTACAACGGTTACGTTGACGACTACTACTCGAATCACGAGGTAAACTTTGAAGTTTCAATACAGCATCCCAGCGTTCTTCTTCAGAAGAATCTACACCAGAGATGATCGCTTTTAACGCAGCACGCTTTTCAGCATATTGTGCTACTAACTTGGTTCTTTTAGCTTCACGAGCTTTCATTGACGTTTTAGCCATAACTCTACACCTTCTTCTTGAACGGGAATTCAAAGGCGGACAATAGTGCTAGTCCTTCTTCGTTATCTTTCGCGCTAGTAGTAATAGTGATATCTAATCCGCGAATCTTATCGATTTTATCGTATTCGATTTCAGGGAAGATGATTTGCTCACGAACGCCCATGCTGTAATTACCACGACCATCAAATGACTTAGGGTTTAAGCCACGAAAATCGCGAATACGAGGAATAGAAATAGAGATTAAACGCTCTAAGAATTCCCACATACGTTCGCCACGAAGAGTTACTTTCGTACCAATAGGATAACCTTCACGAATTTTGAAGCCCGCAACTGACTTGCGTGCTACTGTCGTGATAGGCTTTTGACCTGAGATTGCAGTAAGATCATTTGTGGCGTGCTCTAATACTTTCTTATCAGAAATCGCTTCACCAACGCCCATGTTAAGGGTGATCTTTTCAATCCGAGGGACTTGCATGACACTTTTATAACTGAACTTCTTTTGAAGGTCAGCTACAACTGTATCTTTATAAAAATCATGCAGTTTCGCCATCGTTTACTCCAATTATATTATTTCGTTATCAGATTTGAAGAAGCGAACTTTTTTGCCGTCTTCGAATCTAAAACCAACGCGATCAGCCTTGCCCGTTTTAGGGTTAAGGATTGCTACGTTAGATACTTGTAAAGATGCTTCTTTCTCAATAATGCCACCAGGCTGCTGTAACTGAGGTACAGGCTTAGTGTGTTTCTTGATTAAGTTAACGCCTTCTACGAATACTTTGCCGCTTTCAACAAGAACTTTGGTAACTTTACCAGTTTTGCCCTTGTCTTTACCTGCAAGTATGATTACTTCATCATCACGACGAATTTTAGATGCCATTATCGTGACTCCTTATAGTACTTCAGGTGCTAATGATACGATCTTCATAAATTTCTCATTACGAAGTTCACGTGTCACTGGCCCGAAAATACGAGTACCAATTGGTTGTAAGTTTGCATTCAAAATTACAGCCGCGTTTTCATCGAAACGGATGGCAGAACCATCTGTGCGACGAACACCTTTCTTAGTGCGCACCACTACCGCAGTAACAACATCACCTTTTTTTACTTTACCGCGAGGACTTGCTTCCTTCACGGCAACTTTGATGATGTCACCAATGCGTGCATAGCGACGGTGCGAGCCACCAAGAACCTTTATACATTGAACACGCTTAGCGCCACTGTTATCAGCAACATTCAGCTGTGATTGCATTTGGATCATT
>JAWSUX010000232.1:0-10412 GCA_033852215.1 Colwellia sp.
CAAAGAAACCCGAAACCAGATCAAGACGGTTTACAAAATTCATGAACATGCTTGTTCACGAAGAAAAACCTAGCTAAATGCTGTTACATGCTAGCAAGGTAAACGATAGAAAAACCCTTAATGATTGGGCTTAATGACTGGTACCTTTTTCGTAACTTATTTTGTTAAATACATTGTACTTACCAGAAGGTTTTTTCATTGGCATACGTTTTACTATTTCTAATGTTTGAGCATCATAAACAATAAGTTCGCCGTCCATATCCCACACACTTAATAAAACGAATTTCCCGTCTTTGGTAAACTCCACATGAGCAGCATTTTTCCCTGGAGATGGCGCTAAAGTTTTCACTATTTTTAATGTGTTTTTATCAATAACGTGCACTTTGTCGTTGTTTGGGCCAAAGAATACATCGGTCCATGCATAAGGTGAGTTAGTATGACTGCGCATAAAGAAACCAGGACCATCGGTTTTTATTTCTTTAATAACTTGCCAGTTTTCCATATCAATAACGGTAATTTTACCTTCTTTGATATTGGGTGAAGCAAACACTTGCTTACCTTGATAGTCCCATGTAATACCAGATCCTAAATGTGGCATGCCAGTTAAGGCGATTGAAGCAACTTTCTTTTTAGTGTCTAGGTTAATGACTTGTCCATTGTGACTATTACGCGCTGTACCAATTAAATTAATGTAATCAGGGTCGAAGAAAAAATCATTTAGATAATCGTCAGTTTTAATACGGCGAATAGGAAATTGCTCGCTTTTTTTAGATAAATCAGCTTTCCAACCTTCCGCTTTGGCTTCTACTCGATAGTCATGTGCCCAGCCTTTATATACTTCAACACCACCTTTATCACTGTAAGGAATTTCCCATACTTCTTTTACATCTTTTAAAGCGATGATAAAACTGTGGCGCGGTGGTGCGTTATATACCGCACTTACTCTTGAGCTAACTCCATTACTGTCAATAGTATCAATTACCTTAAGTGGCGATAAGTCGGTGGTATCAAGTATTACTACGTTGTTAGGTAAGTAATTACCCACAATTAAATACTTTCCGTCATTTGAAATGGCAATGTTACGGGTATTGATGGCCGCACGAACTTCACTGACGGTTTTACGATTATAAATATCGTATTTACTGATCCAACCATCGCGTGAGGCAAAAAACACAAAACGACCATCGGGTGAATATTTGGGACCGCCATGTAAAGCAAAGCGCGTTTTAAAGCGATCTAAGCGCTCAAAGGTATCGCCGTTTAATAAAGTAGCACTGTGATCTCCTAATTCAACCACAATAAATAAGTTCATTAAGTCAGCGTCAAACTGTGCTTTATTGGGCAGTTTACTTTGGTCAAAATGTTGTACTTTTGATGCGTTAATATCGGCAGTTGTCCATTTTAGTGACGCTTTTGATGGTGTATAAATGTAGTCAACTAGGCTGGCTATTTCATTTTTAGTTAAGTTTTTATTAAAAGCAGGCATTTGTGTAGCAGCGCGACCGTTAGTAATAACATTAATCGCTTTTTTGGGACGAAAGCGAGCAAGGTTTTCAGGCAATAGTGCAGGTCCCATTGCGCCTAATCTATCAACACCATGACAGCTTTGACAATTGTCTTGATAGAGTTTTTCCGCTGTTTCTGTTGCATGGCTGGCAAAGCTGCTGAAGGCAATAATACCAAAGGAAAAAAAGGAAAAAAAGGATAATAAAAAAGCAAAAGTCGTATTGATAAGAGATAAGTTTTTCATACGCAAAGCCTATTACAGTAAACAAAATGTGGTGGGCTTGCCCATCGTTTTGTTTACTGGGCAAGCGAGTTTAGTTGTTATAAATTACGCTATTTTTATTGTTTGTGGTTGCACATAGTCATTAGCATCTAAAAAACCTGGTGTACTCAGTTGCTGCTCAGTTAGCTGATTTACTACATCACCAATAACGATTAATGTTGGCGGAGTTATGTTGTGTTTTTTAACTAGTTCAGCCAAGTTACCGATAGTGCCACGATAGGTTTTTTGTTCAGGTTGTGTACCTTTACGAATTAATGCTGCTGGCGTATTAATGTCACGACCGTGCTCGACTAGTTTCTCTGTTATTTTGCTTAAGGTATTGATACCCATATAAAACACAACCGTTTGAGCTGGGCTGCATAAACTCTGCCATGGTAAATTAAGCTGACCATTGTTTTGAATGTGGCCAGTAATGAATGTGCAACCTTGAGCAACCCCGCGATGTGTTAACGGAATGCCTGCATACGTTGTACAACCTGAAGCGGCGGTAATACCGGGACAAATATGGCAACTCACACCATTTTTTAACATATATTCAGCTTCTTCACCGCCACGACCAAAGATGAATGGGTCACCACCTTTTAGACGTAATACTTTTTTACCTAAGCGTGCTTCTTCTACTAAAATTTCGTTGATTCTGTCTTGCGGCACGCAATGTTTGGCTTGCTCTTTACCGACATAAAAACGTTCACAGTTTTCAGGTAATAACGCTAATATTTCATCACTAACTAATCGGTCATAAATGGCAATTTCTGCTTGTTCAATAAAACGCATCGCGCGAATAGTAAGTAATTCTGCATCACCAGGACCTGAGCCAACAAGCGCAACTTCACCATGTTTTAATACTGATTTACCCTTTGATGCTATTTTACCTGTTGCGGTTAATGCTGCGTGAGTGGTGCTATTAATGTTTGTAGTATCCATGTTTGTGCTCTCTACTGACTTTTCTTTTATTAAACAACTTCGATAAATTGAATTTGTGCGGTTTCAGTTGCGGTGCTTACGTAACCAATTTCGTCATCATCTAAATAACAACCTGGATCTTCTGCCCAAGCATCACCTGTTTGGGCGAAAGCGCGTGTTCGTGTATTGCCGCTACAAATAGCTAAATGATCACAGCTAGCGCAGCGACCTTTTACTGGGCGTGGTGTTTGTCTAAAACCAAGCATTAATGGGTCTTGGGTATTTTTCCAAACGTCAGAAAATTTCTCAGTTGTTACGTTACCGATAGCGTGACTCCACCAGTAAGTATCAGGATGAATGGTGCCGGTGTTATCAATGTTGGCTACGTTAATGCCACTGGAATTACCGCCCCAATTGATTAAACGTTGTTTTAAGTTGGCAATGGCTTGTGGGTATTCCTCTGCAAATTTTTTGCTCGCCCATTGTAATAAAAACGGACCATCGGCATCATTATTACCGGTAACAAAATCTGTTTCTATACCTTGATTGATGTGTGACCAAGCACGTTCATAAAGAAGCGCCATGGCATCTTTAGTCATTTTGAACATCGCATCGTTTTCAGCGGTTCGTTTACCGCGACCTGAATAATTTAAGTGCGATAAATAAAATTTATCAACTTGGTTCTCTTCCATCAAATTTAACATGGCAGGCAAATCTTTGAAGTTTTCACGTGTTAAACACAAACGCATACCAACTTTTATACCTGCTTCTTTACATAATTTAATCGCATGCATTGAGGTTTTGAAACTGCCTTTTTGGCGACGAAATTCATCATGAAACTCTTCTAAACCGTCAATGCTAATACCAACATATTGATACTCTGCGGCTTTAATCGCTGCAATGTTGTCTTCGTTAATTAAGGTACCGTTGGTCGACAGCGCAAGGTAGAACCCTTTTGATTTTGCATAAGCAGTAATTTCATAAATATCAGGACGCAACAACGGCTCACCACCAGATAAAATTAATACCGGCACCTGAGCAACTTTTAAATCATCTATTGTGGTTTTAACTTGTTCTGTTGATAATTCATCTTTAAAATCAATATCTAACGAGGTGGAGTAACAATGTTTACATTGTAAGTTGCAACGGCGGATAAGATTCCAGATAACCACAGGACCGGGCATTTTACGTGATGCTTTAACAGGCTTTAACTCAAGCATGTCGTCATGAAGGGTTTTTAATAACTGTGAAATTCTAAACATAATATTCCATACCTTGCTTTAGGGCGTTGCTCGGTGCGCACTTAATGTTATTTTGGTATTAAGTTACTTCTTTAATCGCAAGCCAGTTTTTTTCAGTATTGCTGTGCTAGTTAACATATCATTACTTTGTGTAGTGATATGTTGACTTGAATCATTGTTGCGCGTTACCAATACCTCTTTTAACAGTTCTTTGATCTGACCCCGATATTTGGCTATTGATTCTGGTGTTTTTCCATGCACCATGGCAAATAAATTGTAATTCCACTCAGGTAAAAAACGTGGTCTTAAGTAACAATGGCTAACAAAAGGCAGCCTACCCACGGCATCGCCAAATTTTTCAGCTTGTTCATCGTTAATATCCCAAACGGTCATGCCGTTATATTGGTAACCTAATTTATAATGATTGGGAACAGCGGCAATACGCCTGATAATGCCGCGTTCTTGCATGTTTTTGGTCAAGGTGAGTACTTGCCCAACACTAATATTCATTTGCTCAGCAATAGCGTGATAAGGCTTTTCAATAATAGGTAAACCATCTTGCGTTAATAGAATATATTGCCTTTCTTGCTCGTTAAGGTTTTCTTTAGTTATTTGTTCATATTCAGGTTGTTGAGTAACTGTAGACATAATGTAAGCTCTTTGGTTTGTGACGCTTTACCCAGTGATTAATTGGCATTTAGCTAACGTAGTATGCGAATCTAAAAAAGTAATAATTTTTAAAAGAATAGTTAATTAAGCAATTTGTTATACCGGTAGATATAAACCGACATAGAATTCTTTTAATTTCGGTACGTTAAGCACTGTTAAACCTGTCTTATTTTCAATCGCTTGTACTACTTGCGCTATTTCTTCGGCCGCTTCTGTGGCAATAACAAACCACATATTAAAATCATGATCTCGTCGGTAGTTATGGGCTATTTGCTCAAAACTATTCACTTGTTCGGTGACCAAATCAAAGTCTTCTTCGGGTACAGCTAAAGCTGCTAGGGTAAAAGCCCCACCTAAGCTTGCTGCATCAAACATAGGACCAAAACGACTAAGTACTTTGTCGCTGCGTAATTTATTTAAGCAAGTAATTACTTCTTGCTCAGTGCTTGAAACCTCTTCAGCAATTTGTGCAAAAGGGCGTTCACATACAGGTAAACCATGTTGTAATAAGTTAATTAAATCTTTCTCTAGCGTAGAAAGCTCAACAGTTTGGCATTTTCTACTTTTGCTTATGCCGATACTTTTACTTTCAGTGTTAACTGGGCTGCTGTTGTTATCCATGAGCTTGTCCTTGCTTTTTGTGGCTCGCTAATCGGTTAGCATTTTGTGTGTTTTCGGAGGAGATATCGGCAATATTGTATTTGCTGCTATTGTCTTTACCATAACGAGCACCGTGCTGTTTATAAGCCTTGAAACTAAAAAGTATGTCTTTCTCTATTGACTCAAGTCCTAGCTGCTCTGTTATGAGACTGATTTGCTGTAAAACTAACGATCTATCTGTGCCATGAATCATGCAAAATAAATTGTAAGGCCAATCAGGTAAGCGGCGAGGGCGCTGATAACACAGAGAAACAGGGTCACACTTTGCTAATTTATGGGCAACGTTATCCATGTCGTCATCAGGAATATTCCATACAACCATGGCATTAGCGTCATAACCTAATTTTCTATGTTTAATAACTAAACCAAAACGGCGGATCAAGCCTTCTTCTTGCCATAAGCTGATTTGCCTTACCACTTGCTGTTCTGTCAACGCGAGTTGCTTAGCAATTACTTGGTAAGGTGATAAATGGCTTGGTAGGCCTTTTTCAATAACGCCACGTAACGTTACTTTTTCAATTTCAGTTAAGTTGTTGATATCATCTTTCTTAAAGGGAACAGCTTTGTTTGTCTTATTACTTATGTTGGTAGCTACGGGGCTTTCTGCCCCCGTGACATTTATACTAAAAGCCAAATCAATGTGGTATGAAGCTTCCATCGGCAGAATTAATATTGGCAGGCCAGTGAGTAATTCAATATTTTCTAAGGTGTTATTGAGTGCCACCATATCGCAAGCCGTAACGACAAACCAAAGGTTGTACTTTTGCTGACCTGAATGGGCTTCACGGCCATAGTTATGATTCACTTGCTCAAATTGGTTAACAATATAGGCTATTTTATCTAAGTGTTTTTCTGGTACGGCAAGTGCTGCTAGTGTGCTTGCTCCTGCTTTTTTATGATCAAATACCGGTCCAACACGCGATAATACTGTTTGGTTGTTTAGCGCATCAATTGCTTGAAAAACTTCTTGCTCGCTGGTGATAATATCTACCTGAGCCAGTTGTTCTGCTATCGTTTTATAAGGTTGGCTCGTCAGGGGGAAACCCTTTTGACTATTATTAATAATATCTTGTTGTAACTGGCTAATGGTTACGCTCGTATTAGACATGGTTATAACCCTATTTGATGCGCACGATTAGTAAAAAATATTCCACTCGGGCTTGATGATTTAAGTGTTTTTTGTAATGTTTGGGTTTGTGTGTCGTATATCTGAATTTCGTTGTTGTCGCGTACTGACATCCAAACGTGTTCGCCACGTGGAGTAAACTCCATATGCAATACTGCAGGTCCTGGTGTTAAGGTTTTTACTAATTCAAACGTTTCGGTATTAAAAATTTGAATGGTGTTGTTATCAGGAAAAGCAAAGTTAACCCAAATTTGGCGATTATCAGGTTGCGCCATGACAAATATTGGTTGGCTGTGGGCAGGTATTTCGGTTACTTGTTGCCAAGTTTTCGTGTTAACAACTAAAACTTTGTGCTGTCCTACTGCGGGCATAAAGGCATAATCACCTGCCATAGCCCAACCCTCTAAATGCGGCATTTTATACACAGGTAATTTCTGCTGACCTTTACCGTAATTAGGTAAAATACGTTTAACGCCTTTTTCACTGTGCCATAAGTCAAGCAGTGCCATGCCGTCTTCACCAAAAAGGCCGGCAATATAATAACGGCCATCGGGACTTATTAATGCGTCATAAGGAAATAAACCGACATCAGTAAATTTGGTTAGTTTGGGTGTTTTATTTTGCTTAATATTAGCGAAGTCAGCGATCCAAATTTCATGGCTATCAAATAAACTGAAAACAAATTTATTATTGGGTGCATCGACTAAACCAACTACTTTAGATCGTACCGGGCTGCCATCTTTGTTGTTCGGTTTGCCTGTTAAAACCGTACTGTCGATGGTTGCGACTAATTCGAGGGTTTCACTGTTAAACACTTTAACGCCGCCAGGTGTATAGTTTGATACAGCCACTAATTTTCCATCTTGGCTAATAGCTCCGCCAATACTGTTACCAGACTGCATTACCCGTTTGGCTATTTTATCTTTAAGAATATCTATTTTTGTTAAACCACCATCACGGCCAAAAACATAGGCGTAACGTTGGTCACGTGAATAAACAATGGAAGCGTGCGATAAGTCACCTAAGCCATCTATTTCTGCCAATACTTCTTGATTACTATGGTTAACTATTTGCACTTGACCTGTAGCACGTTCAATTACAGCACCCATATCACCTGTGGCGCGCAGTGGCGTTTCAGTTGTGTTATTAGATGAATGACTAGTACAAGCAGCAATAACGCTAGATAGTATTGCAACGCTCGCCAGTTTAATTAATGTGATGTTCATCAGTGATCCTTTTATGGTGCTGTATTAGTACTTATATTCTTTGCTGTTTCGTTTGTTATTCAAGGCTTAGCTATTTAGGATTTTGCTATTTTTCCAGCTTTTAATTGTTGGGAAATCCACAGCGCTTCGTGTTCAGTTAATAGGGTCTTCCAAGGCGGCATCGCGGTACCGGGACGGCCATATAAAATCGTATTTTGTAAAAATAATAGCGGCTTGTCTTGAATGTTATCTGGTAGTAATGCTGGCCCTAAACCGCCTTTTAAGGTCATGCCGTGACATGAACCACAGTCTTGCTGCACTATATGTGTAAGCTGTGCCTTGCGTGTTGCGGACAACTCGTTAGTGTCAGCTGAACTGACTTGTTTAGCGACACTTGAAAAAGGGCTAATAGCCAGTAAACAAGTGAATAATAGGATTGGTCTACGCATCAGAAAATCCTTCGCTCAATATATAAGGTAATAAGATAATTAAACCTTACAGTGATTAGGGAGAAGTTTTTTTGTGGGAGATCATGCTTTTTAAAAGCAAGTGGAGTGTTTGTTGATTTAAATCAGCTTAAGGTTATTTTTTGTTTTTAGATGGGGTGAACTTGATCAAATCTTATCGTAGTGACTTACACCCAAGCCACACCGAAAATATAACTTTCAGTTGGAATTATAAACGCCTTTAGGCAGGCATTGATTGAAGAGAATGATTGTTCTTTAGGTCAACTGATCACTAGACGCGGACATTTTTGCAAATGATGTTTTTGAGTAACTATAGAATTGACTATAGTCGCATTGAATTTTTTCTTGAAATGTCTGGAGGCTATACTGATATGGTATAACAAAGGGTACTTAATCCTATGGTAATGGTGTATTAATATAATTTACAAGTAACCAATCAATATAAATAAAAAAACACCAATCATGACAATCGATGCTTTTATAAAATTATATTTTCAAGAAGTAATTAAGATTTTTTTTTAAATTTACGTGATGCTAAGCCAATCATTCCTAATGCAAAAATAGCAAGTATTGATGGCTCTGGCACCTCGTTTGATTGACTGTTTTTTATTAAAACGAGCCCACCGAAGTACTGAGGGTTTGAAGACAGATTGTTGCCCCAACTAGTTGCATATGTGTAATCATCTATACAATAACGCTCATACGTGCCAGCATGGCATACTTTGTTACCGTTAGTATTATCCCACATGTCCGCGAACGCAAAGTAATAAGAGTCACTAGTGCCATCGGGTTTAGTGTATCCAGACCACCCGTCCTGACCATAATGCACGTATGTGTTATTTCCTTGGTTATTACTTGCATCATACAAAGAGTTGTACTCTGCGAAGGTTGCAATGTGGTATCCCTGCCATACCTGATACGTATCTTGTTGTGAGAAATCTATATCTTTAGCAACTGCAAAAAAGACAGACTGGTCGAATTCTGCCTGTCGTAATCCGCCACTAGTGCTTGCTGTAGGGTCGTGCCAGTCGGCTATCGCAATAAGTCCAGCATTGGCAAAACTACTAACAACTAATACAGCACTTGTCAGCACAGCTTTTAAAAATTTAAATTTCATATGATATTCCTATTTTATCCCTGCCAAAAAACTTGGAGGGTCATCTTAAAAAAAATAATACGTAACATTTTAATCTAAAGCACAAAAGATGCCAAAATAAAAAAACAAGCAATTACAACATGATAAAAATTTCACAATGAAAATTTGTAAAATAAACCGACACTCAAAAATTAGTCAAACAGTTGCTTTGATAACATTATATTCACAAGGCTATACCCGTCACCAACCGTTACCATTCAATATGCATGCCTTAGAGTACTTGAGCCATTTTAATTCAAGGCGTTGTATGAAATAAGAGTATTCCAGAGTATATGCGCAGGATAATTGCTCCGGCATTATCGAATAAGGTACTTCCTGTATCGTCTGAATTCTCTATAGTACTTAGTGAATACCGCGTGTATTTAAATGATAACCGTACTGCTTATCTGTACCGTTAATATGATTAATTAGCCAGTCTGTTAAAAAACCACTAATTTCATCTAAAAAATCATGACCTTCTTCATTGTATAACTGTACGAACTTTTCTACTTGAGCAATCATAATCTAATGTTGTGCTTTGTGTGCATCAAAATCAGGGGAGTTATTTTCCTGCATCAATTTCTCTTAGCGCTCAAAATGATACTTGGTATAACTGACTAATTCATCTAACGCTTCTTTTTCAAAACTTTCACTCATCGCGTAATCATAGGCAATAGAAAATTGATTCAATAAGCTGATCAGTTTTTTATGATCGTCATCTATATGTTTAATGCCGACAGTGTATTCATTTTGCCATTGCAGCTGATTTGAATGATTTTTTTTCTTGTAAAGCACAGGGATAAGTATCAATACAGCAATCAGAATCCAAGAAGTTGGATTAGTTAAGCTAGATAAAACCCCGAGAAAAATAGCAACAATAATAAGACCTATAATCGCAGCATAAAGTAGCCAGTTTATTGCATTACTTATGAACTCACAAAAAAAAATGATCAGCAAAGAAGAATTACTCAGTGAGTTGTGGCAACACAGCGACTATCGAGAAAATTCACTGACACAAAGCATTAGTGAATTACGTTTAGCGTTAGGAGACAGCGCAAAAAATTCAAGCTTTGTTAAAACTTTTCCTCAGCGGGGTTATCAATGGGTATGTGAGCTATCAGAGCAGTCAATTACTGTTGATAATGACGAGAATAAACAACAAGTTCAACGAGTACAAGAGCCAACAATAGCAATCAAGCGCGGGATATCTTCATTGA
>JAWSUX010000233.1:0-11357 GCA_033852215.1 Colwellia sp.
GTAATGTTTGTCGCTGGTTAGCAGAGCAAGCGGAGCAATTAGGCGTAGAAATATTCCCCGGTTTTCCTGCTCAAAGTATTATTTATAATGATGACGGTAGTGTTGGCGGCATTATTACTGGCGATATGGGCATAGATGCAGAAGGTAACAAAAAAGATGCCTTTATGCCGGGTATGGAGCTTAGAGCTAAATATACCGTTTTTGCAGAAGGCTGTCGTGGCCATTTAGGAAAAGAATTAATTTCTGCATTTAATTTAGACGCACAAAGTTCACCGCAACATTATGGTTTGGGTTTTAAAGAAATTTGGGATATAACGCCTGAAAAGCACCAAGAAGGTTTGGTGGTACACACTGCTGGTTGGCCATTAAACAAAGAGACCACAGGAGGAGGTTATTTATATCATGCTGAAAATAATCAGGTTTTTGTCGGTTTAATTGTAGACTTAAATTACAGCAATCCACACTTAAGCCCTTTTGATGAATTTCAACGTTACAAACATCACCCTAAAATTAGTCAATACCTCGAGGGTGGTAAACGTGTTTCCTATGGTGCACGTGCTATGGCAAAAGGTGGTTTCAATTCGTTGCCCAAAATGACAATGCCTGGTGCTTTATTAGTGGGTTGTGATGCAGGTACTATCAACTTCGCCAAAATAAAAGGTAATCATACAGCAATGAAATCAGGCATGTTGGCTGCAGAAGCAATTGCAGAGGCGTTAATAGCAACTGATGGTGTAAAAGAAGAAGGTAAAGAAGACTTAGTTAGTTTTACTAAATTGTATAAAAACTCATGGTTGTATGATGAGTTATATAACACACGTAATTTTGGTCCTGCAATGCATAAATTCGGTACTTTGCTTGGGGGAGCATATAATACGCTTGATCAAAATTTTTTCAGCGGTAAGTTACCGTTTAACTTTAAAGATGATAGCGTCGATTATGCACAGTTAAAGTTTGCTGCAGACGCAGCTGTAATTGATTATGCAAAACCGGATAATAAATTAAGTTTCGATAAATTATCTTCAGTATTTTTATCTAATACTAACCATGAAGAAGAACAACCTTGTCATTTAAAACTTAAAGATAACAATATCCCTATTAATGTAAACTTGCCTAAATATAATGAACCAGCTCAGCTTTATTGCCCTGCTGGAGTATATGAAGTGGAGAAAACAGATCAAGGTGATAAGTTTGTTATTAATTCACAAAATTGTATTCACTGTAAAACTTGTGATATTAAAGACCCCAGTCAAAATATAACTTGGGTAACACCCGAAGGAGCTGGTGGCCCAAACTACCCAAATATGTAATATTTAGAATAAACGTTAAAACGGCAAGCTTAGTCGTTTTAATCCTTTTTACTTAGCACTATTCATTTTAATTCGAGCCTGTTTATTGGTAGGATATGATTAGGGTGAGTGGTGCTTCTAAAAGTAAATGGGTAGAAAATGATGGGGAGAAAACGCTAGAGCTACTTGTTAACAAGTAGCTCTAAGAAAGTAAAATAAGTTACTGATAAAAAACTAAACTAGGTATTTACTATAGGGTCAATAATGATTTTACGTTCTTGGTAAATCATTTTACTTGGACCGTATTCACGACGAGTTCTATCATTAAAGTCACCAACGATTAATTCTACACCATGATATAGTTTTTCAGTGGCCTCAACATAAACACTTGCCATATAGTCCTGCAGCTCATTCTCCAAAGTTTCTTTGTCGTTTAATATTTTTCCTAATGTTTTAGCGCCTGCTTGATAACTTGCCATTGCTTTGGTGAGCATTTCGGGCTGTGCTTTATCTTTAGGTAACTTTTTAAGCCGATTGACAATGCCTTTAAGCTCATTGCTTTTAGCTGACTCCACTTTAGCAAGGACATCAACCTCTTGTATTTCAGCTTTAAGTTTTACTACTTTATGTTCGAAATTAATACAAGTATTACTACCTGCAGTAGCACCAATAATTCCTGCATGTACAGCAGTTCCAACTTTGGTATTTCCACCAATTAATTTACCATTTGCTTGTTCATCTTTACCTACCCAAACCCGTCCATTAACATCAAGTATGCTATGTAATAATTGGTTTTCAATCCGAACATCTTTTCCACACTTTATTTGTGCATATTGGCAATATTTTGCATAAATATTACCATTAGCATTAACACTGACACTCATCGTAATATCAACTATTTGAGTTTTTTCAACGTCATGTTTACGACCAATAATGCCTCCTGCAATAGTGATATCACCACCAGCTTCTATGATAGCCGATTCAACAAAACCGCCGATGGTAACATCACCACTGGCAATAACTTTCATGCCCTCTGTTACGTCACCATCAATAATAACACTACCCGTAAAGTTGATATTTCCTGTAGCGACAGTAACGGTTTTAATTTTATAAACCTCATCAACTTCCATGCCATTAGGGATCATCTTAGGCAAACCAACTTTTTTGGAAAGCAAAATATTCTCATTTTTTGGACTAAGGCCTGTACCTTCTCCTGAAATAAGCTCTACATCGCTGCCCGGCTCAGGTGATAATGGCGTTGCTGTTACCGTATAGCCTTCTTTTCCTTCGGTTAATGGAATTTTCTTTACCAGAGGGTCACCTACTTTAACGCAAATAATATCACCCAAATCACGCATATCTACACTGCCATCTTCACGTTTTTTCGGCTTTAATATACGTGTTTGTGCGCTTTCTACTAAAGGTTTTATTTCGGCATTTTTACCATTGATAGCAATTTTACCGGATGCTATTTTCATACTTACATTGGTATTTGGCGCTTCTTTTGCCGCAAGTTGTGCTAATTTAATCAGATGTTCTTTACTAAATCCTTTTTTTACCCCCGCTTCTTGCGCTGCATTTAAAATACCTTTTGCACTTAAATGAGCGCCACCTTGCGCGGTAACTACCTCTGCGGAAGCTTCCATTTCATCACTTTCTATCGTGATTTTTATGCTCGCATCAATACGTTCTAATAGTTGGTAACGGATTTCTCGACCGGTTTGCTTGTCTTGCAGAGGCTTTAAAACATCATTAAGTTCGGCAACAGCATTTTTAGCATTATTCTCATTGAAAAATAAGCTTTTAAATTCTGACGTGCCAACGAGATCTTTAATGCTGAGGACTGAAATGTCAGTCCCGCCTTTAACAGGCTCTAATAGCAGGTCAATATGTTGCTTATCATTGACGAGTAAACTGGCTTTGGTCATTACTGCTTGCTCCGCTTAGTCGTTAATGAAATAACGACTAAGGATCGTTTATTTTTGAATTATTATACGTTAGTTTTACTGTTCAGATGCTACTAGTTCTCTATAAATGTTATATATATGTTATGTAAGTGTTATATATAGTGATTTTGATGAACTTTTATAAAATTACTTGTGCCTTCTTTAGAATAATCAATTTTATATTCTATGCCATCAAGTGCTTGTACAAAGAGTAACGTTTTCTCTTCACCAAAAAGCTCAGTTGAAGAGATATCAACAATATCTTGGTAAGCTTTTTTCGCAAGAGAGCGCTTTTCTGGTATTTCACCTTTATAAATACCAATGCCTCGATGGCTTACTATGATGACAGACCTTTCACCATTAATAACAAGCAAATCAAACTTTTTTACTTTATGAATTACTGTATTTCGGCCACTGGTTATAAAATTTTTCTCTATCAAAATTTGCTCCTATGACTACATAAGTCGTTTTATTTATTTTTATAATATTATTAGTGCTGCTTACTTTTGCTTCGCTAGCCTACGGTTAATATATAAATTTTTGTTAAACTAAGCAATGACTAAGCCTATACTAATGTCTGTATAATATTATTCTAGCTCATATTTTACTCATTACTCATACCATTAACTCACTTACTTTTCTCTTTCGCTAATATAACTAGGGATTTGCTTTGAACTAAGTAACTGTCGGCGAATTAAATCGAGGCTAATATGTGCAACATATTGCTGAAAGTAACGTCGAGGAAAAGGCAATAACAAACATTGACTTTGTAAGTTTTGTTTACTGCCCCAAGCTATCCATACCGTACCAACGGGTTTTTCTAAAGAGCCACCATTAGGACCTGCTATACCTGATACTGCAATGGCCAGATCTGCTGATGATTTTTCTAAGGCACCTTGAGCCATCGCGATAACGATAGCTTGGCTAACTGCGCCATGTTCTTTTAATAATTTATCAGGTACGTTAAGCACTAAGTTTTTAATTCTATTTGAGTAAGTAATAAAACCAGCTTCAAAATTTTGTGATGAGCCACTGATTCCTGTTAACATGCTAGCAATTAAACCGCCAGTGCAAGATTCTGCTGTGGTTATGGACAAATTTTTATCTTGCAGCATCATTAATACTTGTTCAGGTAAAGAGAGTGGTTTGCCTTTTATTTCAGCTAATAGATGATCACCAAGTATTTGTGTTAATTTATTTCTCCACAAAGGCGTTAAATCAAGGCCTTGTTTGCAATTGGTCGTTAGTTTTATTTCTAATAATGGTTTCCCCGCTCTGAAACCTAATTTAATAGTGTGTGGCCAGTCGGGCAGTTGTTCATCTATCATCTTTTGTAAAGTGGATTCACCTAAACCAAAAACTTGCAATCGAGTAATGTCATTAATTAATTTTATCGGCAACTTTTTTACAATGCTCTGTTTGATGCTTTTGCCTAACATGTTTTTTAATTCATGTGGTACACCGGGAGTACAATAAATAGTGCAATTCAAATGATTAACGGTAAAACCTACTGCGCTACCTGTTTCATTCGCTATTATTTGGCAACCATTAGGTAATTGTGCTTGTTTTAGATTTGGAGCGTTAAGTGTCACATCACGCTTTTTACACCAATGTGTTAAGTGACTTAAAGCATCTTGATGTTGAGTTAACTTAACATTCATTGCTTGTGCTAAAGCTTGCGCTGTTAAATCATCGACCGTTGGTCCTAAACCACCGTTAATGATAAGTATGTCTGCTTGTTTTGCCATGAGGTTTATTTCATTAACGAGGAGAGCTAAATCGTCGGCCACCGTCACTTTTTTTGTTATTTTCAGCCCTAACTCTATCAACTCTTGTGCGATCATTGCTGAGTTGCTGTCAAGGATGTCGCCTGTCATTAACTCATTTCCAGTTAATAATAATTGCACATGCATTATGAACGCAGCCTATTCTTTTGTTTTAATTACAGATAAGGTACTCTTTTTTAGATCAACTAACAGCTAATTTTTAAAGATTTTTTATTCTCATTGGCATTAGGTGCTTTTATCATTAAAATAGCAGGCATATTATTTGATCAAATTAATTTTTATGACTATTAGCAGCCTTATTTATGATAGGAAATTATTATTTGGACGTTGGTATCGTGAAGATGTTGATGCTCATGGGCATAAAACAATAGAGTATGCTCAATTATCTGCAGAAGGTACTTTTGAGTTTAGTTTTATTTCCTTTGATGATAAAGATGAGGTTATGGAGCAGGTGACAGAGTTTGGTGATTGGGGTTTAGTCGCAGATATACATTTCACGTTAACTAAAAGTGAAATGATAGGTAATGAAAACTACGCGGCAGACTTAAAGAATGCTGATAATTATCATGCTTATAAAGTGTTAATATTAGATCAGCATACTTTTCAATACCAGCATATAGTGACTGATGACATATATACTCTGCATAAAATAGAAAATGTTGTAGGCCACTGTTAATTTTATAGTGGTATCATTTGAATATTAACGATAAATATAAAATAGAGAAATCAATGAAGCGATTACAAGCAGCAAGTTTAATTACCGCCATTAAGACCCCTTATAATGCCCAAGGTGAGATTTGTCTAACGACTTACGACACTTTAGTTGCTGAGCAAATTGCTGCTGGTGTTGATGGTATTGTTGTTGGCGGAACAACAGGAGAAGGCCACTTACTTAGCTGGGAAGAGCATTTGACCTTAATCGCTCATAGTGTACATAACTTTAGTGATAAGCTGCTTATTATTGGTAATACGGGTAGTAATAATACCCGAGAAGCGATCAAAGCAACACAAAATGGTTTTGCTATTGGCATGGATGCGGCATTGCAAATTAATCCTTATTACGGTCGTACGTCTATGCGTGGTGTTAGTGAACATCTTAAAGTGTTACTTGATATTGGGCCCGCCTTTATCTACAACGTGCCGGGTAGAACAGGACAAGATTTAACGCCTGATGTGATTGAACCACTATCCAAGCATAGAAACTTTATTGGAGTAAAGGAATGTGCAGGTAATGAACGTATTGCTCATTATGAAAAACAAGGTATTGCGTGTTGGTCAGGTAATGATGATGAAAGTTATGCTGGACGTCATCAACATGGCTCTCATGGTGTAATTTCAGTGACTTCAAATATCATTCCAGGTTTGATGCGTCAATTGATGAATAAGGATAATATTGAAGCGACAGCGAAGCTTAATAATGATTTACAAGCTTTGATGCAATGGCTATTTTGCGAACCTAATCCTATTGCTATTAATACCGTGTTGATGATGACCAACGCTGTAGAGGCTAACTTTCGCCTGCCGTATCAAGCATTAACTCTTGAGCAAAGACAGCAAGGTTTAGATTTATTAGCCGCTATAGACGTTAATGAAAGAGTGGGTGATAGCTTATCTTTATTAGCTGATGACGATTTTAATTATTGTGCTTAATCTTTAAAGATAGGCAGGTTGCTAGATTTTGATAATCTAGCAACCATAACCTAAAGCTAAAAGCTTAATTTCAGCTCATCCTCCAATTCAAAATGTTTATTTTCTTCAAAAATAGGGCAGGTGAAAGATAAACTGACAGCACATAATTGTAAGTTCCTACTTTCGTTTTCATCAGCTTTACCATGCAGTCTGTCGCCAACCACAGGAAAGCCAATACTGGCCGCATGAATGCGTATTTGATGCTTTCTACCACTATCTATTTTTACTTTGATTAACGACTGATCATTTTCTTCGTTATAAGCCAAGCAGCTAAAGGTGCTTTGAGCGCTTTTACCATCGACATCACTGGTGATTATTTCAGGCTGTGATCTAGTTGCATGGTTACCGTGAACAATAATTTGATAATATTTCTCTAGGCTATTGTTCTCGATAGTTCGGTTCTCAAACAGTGAAGATAAAGCGCGCGCTGCTTTTTTAGAATGCGCGATAAGTATTAAACCTGTCGCTGCTCTATCTAGTCGATGCACAATAAAAGCAGGGCGTTCATTAGGCAAGTTTTGCTGAGCGAAACGGGCAATGGTGCAATGGTCACTCCATTTAGAGCCCTGAGACAACATACCATAAGGTTTATGCCAAACACTGTAATCAATTAGATCTGCAACTAACAGTGCTTGTGGAATCGGCATTGATAGCACTTCACTATTGAAATAAAAATGGAGTTCATCATCAAGTGATAGTAGTTTTTTTACTCTACGTAATCGCTGTGTTTGTTTTTTATTTTTTGCCGGCGTTAACCATAATGCACCTTTGCTTATTGCCTGTTTCAACTCTGCTTTTGAAAGCGAAATACTTTGCTGGTGACTTTGTGCTTTCTCTTGCCTCCGACCGTGCTCTTCTAATATCGAGATGGCAGTGTTGTTGATTTGTTCCTTAACTTTAATGTGCCACTCAAATTTTTGATGGCTTTTAGTTGAGGTTTCATCTTGAGTATCAGAACAGATTTTATCTATTGGCATATTTCAACTAGCGAACAAGGGCTTTATATTTATTTTACTAGGTTTATTAACTTAGCAAAGCTAAAATAGTTAAATGATGATAATAAGACCAAATCTGATAGAAAACTAATCCAAAATAAAGATAAATGAGAGTAACTATGACACGTGATTTAACTATTTTTCCTGAAGATGAAATAGGCAATATCCTCTGGCAAATGCAGAAAAATGGTGATGATCTATTAAATGAACGTGAAATTGAATTTTCGGTGCTATTTCCTAGTCAAGAGTCTGCGCTTAAATTTGGTCAGTTGTTATTAGAAAACAATCAAAAACTCTCTTTTATCCCTTATGAAGGAAATGAAAATTTACCTTGGGAAATTACAGCTTATCCACAAATGTCAGCAACCTACGATAATGTTATTAGCTACCAATCACTTTTAGTGTCAAACGCTACACCTTTACAAGGCCAGTTTGGCGGAGTTTATTTTGTTGGCTAGTAATTAATAAAGATGAAACAAGTTATATAAGTGAATACAAGCGAAATGGCTATAGGTTAGCTTTACCATTGGTGAGTTTGGACGTATATGAATATAGATATTAAACAGTTTTCCGCGTTACAAAAATCGAGCAAAGAATCATTTTTTCAACAAAAAAAAATAGTTAAACAAATGATGGCAGGGCAGGTTGTTATTTGTCCTGAATGTAAAAAACCACTAAAATTATTTACGCCTGAAGCAGAAAATGTATCAGGCATTCGTTGCTCAAAGGGCTGCACTGATATTCAATTAGATTTTGTCTAGGCTTGCTCTAAGAAAGATTACGACGTTTGATAATTAAATAAAACCTTGTAGATCATTCAGTCATTGTCATGTTGTTTGATAATCTCCTTATTTTTATTAAAGCTACAACATAAAAAAACCGACAGATAAGTGTCGGTTTTTATGTTTATTGTATCGTTAGCAAAAAATTAGCGTTTATCTAACCTATAAAAGCACGAGCATTACGGAACATGCGTACCCAAGGTGAATCTTCTTGCCATTCATCTGGATGCCAAGAGTTAGCGACTGTTCTAAATACACGTTCAGGATGCGGCATCATAATAGTGACACGACCATCTGTAGTCGTTAGTGCGGTAATACCATCGGGTGAACCATTCGGGTTAGCTGGGTACGTTTCAGTTACTTGACCGTAGTTATCAACATAACGCATTGATACCGTACCAGAATCGTTCGCTGCGCCAATAGCTTCTTCGGAGCTAAATTCTGCATGACCTTCACCGTGAGAAACAGCGATAGGCATACGTGAACCTTCCATACCTTTGAATAATACTGACGGACTTTCTTGTATTTCAACTAATGAAAAACGCGCTTCAAAACGTTCAGATTTGTTTTGCACAAAATGTGGCCAAGCATCGCTACCAGGAATAATCTCTTTAAGATTAGATAACATCTGACAACCGTTACATACACCTAATGAAAAAGTATCTTTACGCTCAAAGAATGCCTTGAACATCGCTTTAGCATTTTTGTTGAAAAGAATCGATTTTGCCCAACCTTCACCGGCACCTAATACATCACCGTATGAGAAACCACCACAGGCAACTAAACCGTTAAAGTCAGCTAAATCTGTACGTCCAGATAAAATATCAGACATATGTACGTCAATGGCAACAAAACCTGCACGGTCAAATGCTGCTGCCATTTCTACATGAGAGTTAACCCCCTGTTCACGTAAAATAGCAATTTTGGGGTTTGTTTGTTTTTGTGCATCTTGAGCGATTAACTTAGCAACAATATCTTCATTTATATCAAACGTTAGCTCAGTATTTAACCCCGGATCTTCGGTATCAAACTTAACGTCATGCTCTTGTTGTGCACATTCAGGATTATCGCGCATTGACTGCATTTTAAAGGTGGTTTGTGCCCACGTCGTACGGTAATAAGTGCGAGAATTCTCTAGTACCACTTCGCCGTCGCGGCTGAAACGGATAGTATCTTCATTGTTAATATGACCAATATCAGTGCAGCAATCTTCAATACCATATTCAGCGAATACTGTTTGAATAGCATCAACATCAGCTTCTTTTATTTGAATTACTGCACCAAGCTCTTCGCTAAATAATACATCAACATCGTTGCCTGATTTTGACGTTAACTTCGTTAAGTCAATATCAACACCTGTGTGACCAGCAAATGCCATTTCAACCACTGAGGTAAATAACCCACCATCAGAAATATCATGATAAGCAACAAGTTTTTCATCGCGTACAAGAGTTTGCATCGCGTTGAAGAAACCTTTTAATGTTTCTGGACTATCAACATCGGGGGTGTCGTTACCAAGGTGTTTATATACTTGTGCTAAACAAGAGCCACCTAAACGGTTTTTACCTTTTGATAAATCAATAGCAATAATGCGTGTTTCTTCGTTAAAGCCGTTTTGCGCTGTGCGAAGCTCAGGTGTTACTGTTTTACGAATATCTTCAACAACACCAAATGCGGTGATGATTAACGACATTGGAGAGGTAACTGACTTTTCGCTGCCGTTTTCTTGCCCACTTTCCTTCCATGTAGTTTTCATCGACATTGAGTCTTTACCAACCGGAATCGTTAAACCAAGCGCTGGACAAAGCTCTTCGCCAATGGCTTTAACAGCCTCGTATAAACCAGCATCTTCACCAGGATGGCCTGCTGGCGACATCCAGTTAGCAGATAATTTTATACGATTTAAATCACCAATATCAGTACCGGCAATGTTTGTCAATGACTCTGCTACGGCTAAACGCGCAGAAGCACCGAAGTTTAATAAGGCAACAGGCGTACGTTCACCTAATGACATTGCTTCACCGTGGTAAGAATCAAGCGCAGAAGCGGTAACACCACAATCAGCTACAGGTACTTGCCAAGGACCAACCATTTGATCGCGGTTAACCATACCCGTTACGCTTCGATCGCCAATGGTAATTAAGAAGGTTTTTTCAGCAACGGTTGGCAGTGATAAAATACGTTGTGCTGCATCTTCTAAGGTGATATCGGTTAAAGAGAACTCATCACCTGTTGCCGTTTTTGTTTTAACATCTTTGAATATTTTTGGTGTTTTACCTAATAAAACATCAAGTGGTAAATCAATCGGCGTATCTAACTTATTCCCTTGTGCACTAACCGCGCCTTCAAAATGTGAATCGGTAACGGTTAAATGTTCTTCTTCTGTTGCACGACCAACCACTGCATAGGGTGCACGCTCACGAGCACAAATTTGTTCAAAGATTGCTAAATTTTTATCTGATACCGCAATAACATAACGCTCTTGAGATTCATTACACCAGATTTCATGTGGTGCCATGCTGCGTTCATCATTTGGCACATTGCGAAGTTCAAAAACACCGCCGCGACCACCGTCTGAAACTAATTCAGGAAATGCGTTTGATAAACCACCCGCACCAACATCGTGAATAAAGGCGATAGGGTTTTCTTCACCTAATTGCCAACACTTATCAATAACTTCTTGGCAACGACGCTCCATTTCTGGATTTTCACGTTGAACTGAAGCAAAGTCTAAATTCTCTGCTGATTGACCTGAAGCCATGCTTGATGCTGCACCGCCACCTAAACCAATGTTCATTGCAGGACCGCCAAGCGCAATTAAATGAGCGCCAACGATTATCTCGCGTTTTTGTACATGTTCATCACGAAT
>JAWSUX010000234.1:0-3366 GCA_033852215.1 Colwellia sp.
CACCTTAAGTGAACGGCATTAGGGCATATTCGACCCTTTATTTTCTATACAGTTAATAACGTGACAGCTAAAAAACTAATTACACTTTATTACGAATAAACGTAATTTAACCATTGATTTTTTGTTGATGAAGGAGGAATATGAAGGTGAAGATAACAAAAGAGGTATGACTATGAAGATTAAAATTTCTGGACACCATGTTGAAATCACGGACGGTATAGAACAGTCTTTAAAAAACAAACTGACTAAAATATCTAAGCATTATCCAACACTTATGACTATCGACTCAACAATAACAGTAGAGCCTCACCAGCAAAAACTTGAAGTAACTACCCTTTATGAAGGGGTAAAAGTTACAGTGAATGCTTCTGATAAACAACTGTATGTTGCTATTGCTAAAGTAGCAAAAAAACTACAAGTTGCGCTTGCTCGCCGTAAAGGCGTACTAACAGCAAAAATGAATAAAAAATATCAGGTTAAGCAATCAGACCTTTATCAACTAGCATAATATTCATCTTACAATCAGATAACAAACACATAAAAAAGCGGTAAGTATCTTAATACTTACCGCTTTTTTAATACATGTTATTAATATCATTAGTATTAAACTTATTCAGGCTCAGCTTACTCTGGCTCATAGTCCAAGTTAGCCGACAACCAACGTTCAGCTTGTTCTATAGTCATGCCCTTACGTGCGGCATAATCAAGTACTTGATCTTTAGCGAGCTTAGCAACGGCAAAGTACTTCGACTCAGGATGAGAAAAATACCAACCACTTACCGCGGCACCTGGCCACATGGCATAACTTGAGGTGAGATCCATATCAATGTTTTCTTTAACATTAAGTAGCTGCCACAATAAGCCTTTTTCAGTATGTTCAGGACAAGCAGGGTAACCTGGTGCAGGTCGAATACCTTGATAGCTTTCGCGAATTAAGGCGTCATTATTTAGATCTTCATCTGGCGCATAACCCCAATATTCTTTACGAACTTTTTCATGCAAATATTCAGCACTCGCCTCCGCTAATCTATCAGCGACTGCTTTTAGTAATATTGAATTATACGCATCGTGTTCAGCATCAAAAACTTTCACTAAATCTTCAACGCCAAAACCTGCTGACACCGCAAAGGCGCCGACATAATCTTCAATACCTGAATCAACCGGTGCAACATAATCAGATAAACAACGGTTAAATTGCCCAGCTGGTTTTTTACTCTGTTGTCGTAATTGATGAAGTCTCATTAAGTTATCGCTGCGACTTTCATCTGTGTATAACTGTATGTCATCTTGATTACTGTTCGCAGGAAACAAACCAAATACCGCTCTAGCAGATATTTTTTTATTATTAATAACGTCATCAAGCATGGCGTTAGCATCATTAAATAAGTTCGTTGCTTCAACGCCAATCACTTCATGTTTTAAAATAAGAGGATACTTACCCGACATCTGCCATGTCATGAAAAATGGCGTCCAATCAATATATTTTCTCACTTCATTCAAATCGATATTATCAAGTATCGTCACACCCAACTTGTTAGGTTTTTTCGGCGTATAATCTTCAAAGTTAATTTTAGTCGCATTAGCACGTGCAGCTTCAAGGCTAATTAAACTTGAGCGTGGGCCTTTTTTATAATGACGATCACGTACTCGAATATATTCTTCTTGGGTACTGGCAAAAAAACCTGCTTTATGTTCACTTGATAACAAGTTACTTACCACTGATACTGCGCGCGAGGCATTAGATACATAAACCACAGGGTGTTCATATTGAGGCTCAATTTTAACCGCAGTATGCGCTTTTGATGTAGTAGCACCACCAATTAATAAAGGTAACTCTAAGCCTGTTCGCTTCATTTCTTTGGCAACATGCACCATTTCATCAAGCGATGGCGTAATCAAACCAGATAAACCAATAATATCGACGTTCTCTTCTTTCGCTACACGCAAAATATCATCACAAGAGACCATCACACCAAGATCAATAATCTCATAGTTATTACATTGCAGTACTACGCCGACAATGTTTTTACCTATATCGTGAACATCACCTTTTACCGTCGCGAGCAATACTTTACCATTCGTGCTTATTTCCGTTTTCCCTTCCTCGATGAAAGGGTTTAAATGAGCAACGGCTTGTTTCATTACTCGAGCTGACTTTACCACTTGCGGTAAGAACATTTCACCCGCGCCAAATAAATCACCAACGGTATTCATGCCATCCATCAATGGCCCTTCAATGACATCTAAAGGACGCTCTGCTGCCAAACGTGCTTCTTCGGTATCTTCAATAATAAACTCATTAATACCTTTAACTAACGCATGTGCTAGTCGTGCGTTAATAGGCAGTTCACGCCACGACAAGTCGGCTTTTGCCGCTTGTCCGCCAGCTTGGCCGTGATATTCTTGGGCGATATCAAGTAAACGTTCAGTAGCATCGTCATCTTTATTTTGAATAACATCTTCTACCGCTTGTTTGAGTTTTTCCGGCAAGTCTGAATAGATGGCTAATTGACCAGCATTAACAATGCCCATGTCCATGCCATTTTTAATGGCGTAGTATAAAAATACTGCATGAATAGCTTCTCGTACTGGGTTATTACCTCTAAATGAGAAAGACACATTAGATACACCACCTGAGATCATTGCATGAGGTAGGTTCTTTTTAATATCATCAACCGCTTCAATAAAATCAACTGCATAGTTATTATGTTCTTCAATACCTGTAGCAACCGCAAAAATATTTGGATCAAAAATAATATCTTCTGCAGGATAGCCAATTTCATCTACAAGCATGTGATAAGCACGATGACAAATCTCATATTTACGTTTACGTGTATCTGCCTGCCCTTCTTCATCAAACGCCATCACAATAACGGCTGCGCCATAACGACGAAGTAATTCAGCTTGAGTACGAAAGTTTTCTTCACCTTCTTTCAAACTGATTGAGTTAACAATACCTTTACCTTGAATGCACTTTAGACCTGCTTCAATGATGTCCCATTTAGAAGAGTCAATCATGATCGGCACTTTAGCAATATCAGGCTCGCCAGCAATAAGGTTCAAAAAACGCACCATGGCGGTTTTTGAATCCAGCATGCCTTCATCCATATTGATATCAATAATCTGTGCGCCATTTTCAACTTGCTGTAGGGCAACAGCAATCGCTTGATCGTAATTTTCTTCCACAATTAAACGCTTAAACATAGCCGAGCCGGTAACGTTAGTACGCTCACCAACGTTTACAAATAAGCTGTCTTCTTGAATAGTTAATGCTTCTAAACCTGAAAGGCGACAAGCAACTTCACGTATTTCCACTTTACGCGGTTGTATTCCTTTTGCATGAACAGCAGCAACCGTGTCAGCCAT
>JAWSUX010000235.1:0-2953 GCA_033852215.1 Colwellia sp.
TTAGGGTATAGCTAAATCAGTCACCCTAAACAGTGCTCCAAAAAATTATTTTAATTAATTTTGACTAATTGATAAACCAACTTTATTAGCTAAACTAACAAAGTTCGGAAAAGAAGTAGCGACGTTGTCACAATCTAAAATAGTAATACTACCCGTTGCACGTAATGAAGCTATAGCAAAGGACATTGCAATACGGTGATCGTCATGGCTATTAACAGTACCAGAGTTAATTTTCCCACCAATAATATCAATGCCGTCTTCAAAGACGGTACAATTAACACCAAGTGCTGCAAAACCATCAGCCATTGCTTGAATACGATCACTTTCTTTAACTCTTAGCTCTTCAGCACCACGTAAACGTGTTACGCCATTTGCACAAGCAGCAGCAATAAAAATGGCTGGGAATTCATCAATAGCTAAAGGCACATCACGTTCATTAACATCAATGCCTTGCAGTTCTGACGACTTAACAATTATATCAGCAACAGGTTCACCACCTGCCATACGCTCATTAGTGATAGTTAAATCACCATTCATGGCTTTTAAAATATTAATAGCGCCTATACGTGTTGGGTTCATACCCACATTACGAATAGTTATCTCACCGGATTTCGCAATCAGACCAGCCACCATAAAAAAAGTTGCTGACGATATATCACCAGGCACTTGAATATCACAAGCCGTTAGCTCATGACCACCTTCAATAGAAATTCGTGTTTTCTGTTCATCACCATCAATATTTTTTTCAACGGTAACGGGGTATCCAAATGCGGTTAACATACGTTCGGTATGATCACGTGTTATACCTGGCTCTGTTACTGTTGTTATGCCATCAGCATAAATACCGGCAAGTAATACACAAGATTTGACTTGAGCACTGGCCATAGGTAAAAGGTAATCAATAGCCTTAAGTTTACCTGCTGAACCTTGGCAATTAACTGGCGGTGTACCATTGTCATTAGCGCTTATATTAGCCCCCATTAATTTCAACGGCTCTACCACACGCCCCATAGGACGTTTATTTAATGAACTATCTCCAGCCATGCTTGAGCTGAATTTTTGCCCTGCTAAAATGCCAGATAATAAACGAATAGACGTGCCTGAGTTACCTATATCAAGTAGCGCTTTAGGTGCAGTTAATCCATGTAAACCTTTGCCATAAACGGTAACATTTTGATCTTCATCTGGTCCTTCAATAGTAATACCCATAGCTTTAAAGGTATTCATCGTAGCTAAACAATCTTGCCCCGGTAAAAAACCTTTTATATGAGTTGTGCCATTGGCTAATGAGCCAAACATGATTGAACGGTGTGAGCAAGACTTGTCGCCAGGTACAGTAATATCACCTGAAACAGCATTGCCAGGTTGCGTAGTAAATGATAAAGGTTGAGACATGTTCGTTCCGTTTATAAAATTATAATTAGGGTGATGTACGTTTAGATAAACCCATTTATGTAATGGCTTAAGTCAACTTATACAGCGTGATTTTTTGCAAAAGATGCCATGAAATCAATCAATGCTTGTACACCTTCTAGCGGCATAGCATTGTATATACTGGCGCGCATGCCACCAACAATTCGGTGACCTTTTAAGGCAGTTAACCCAGCGTCATTTGCTTGCGCTAAAAACTGTTCATTTAAGCCTTCATCACTCAGCCAAAAAGGGATATTCATTTTGCTACGATATTGACTATCAATATTATTTTGATAAAAATCACTCTCATCAATTGCTTGATACAATAGCGCGGCCTTAGCTTCATTAACTTTAGCAATTGCTTTAACACCACCTAGTTCTTTAAGCCATTCAAAAACAAGTCCAGCTAAATACCACGCATATGTTGGCGGTGTATTATACATTGAATCATTATCAGCTGATGTTTTATAATTCATAATACACGGTGTTGCTTGCTGTGCTTGACCTAATAAGTCTTCACGAACAATCACAATCGTTAAGCCCGACGGGCCAATATTTTTCTGGGCTCCCGCATAAATAAGACCAAATTTAGAAACATCAATTTCGTGAGATAATATTGTTGATGACATATCGGCTACTAAAGGCACGCCGTTAGTTTCAGGCACTTCATTAATTTCAATACCATTAACCGTTTCATTTGGACAGTAATGCACATAAGCAGCATGTGGATTTAATGGCCACTCATTAGGATTAATTACACTGACCGTGCCATTTTCTTCTTTAGTAATATCAATAACATTAATATCACCGAAATTTTTAGCTTCACTCGCCGCAGCTTTTGACCATGAGCCATCAACAATATAATCGGCAGATTTTCCTACTGGTAATAGATTCAGAGGTACGGCTGAGAATTGACCTCGGCCTCCACCATGACAAAAAAGAACTTTATAATTATCAGGGATCGCCATTAAGTCACGTAAGTCGGCTTCTGCTTTTTTCGCCATTTTAATATAAATACTACTTCGATGGCTTAGCTCCATCACTGAGCTACCTGTAGCTTGCCAATCAATAAACTCTTGTTGTGCTTTAACCATAACCGCTTTTGGCAACATAGCGGGGCCTGCACAAAAATTAAAAACATTTGACATTATTTTTCCTAACTTTTTATAAATCTAGGGGGTAACCTATTTAAAGTGACTTATCAGGTTAATTTATTTTAACCATTCACTGTATTATGGCCAATAAAAAAGGCGGCTATTAACCGCCTTTATTTAGTTAGAGACAATTACTCTTGTTCATCGTCTGCTGAAGTTTCTTCAGCATCCTGTTGGTCACTTTTCTCTGGGGTATTGTCGGATGAGTTATGTTCGGGTGAAGTATCTGCTTGACTAGATTCTTCTCCTTCGACAACTTCTTCGTCAATAACATCTGACTCTTCAATTTCATCAATGCGTTGTAAAGCTACTACGTGTTCATCTTCACTGGTACGGATCAGTCGAACACCTTGCGTGTTTCGGCCAATAACACTAACTTCATTAAC